>DASVAI010000199.1:0-4852 GCA_036376445.1 Acidobacteriaceae bacterium | reverse complement strand
GCGACGTCTTCCGGAAAGCACTAGCAGTAGGAAGACTTTCTGGGTTTCGTATGCGGCTAGCTGCCGGCGGCGAAGCCGCCCAGGTGGGCGTAGGTGATGCGCAGATACTTATGCGGATTGACGGGCACGTCGTTGATGCGGACTTCGTAGTGAAGGTGCGGTCCGGTGCTGCGTCCGCTGTCGCCAACGTAGCCGATGGTGTCTCCGCGATGGACATGCTGTCCGGGATAGACTGCAAAGCTCTTCAGGTGGCCGTAGCGGGTGGTAATCCCATGTCCATGATCGAGGACAATCGCGCGGCCATATCCACCCATGAAGTCGGCGAATTCAACGATGCCGTCAGCCGGGGCGATAATCGCCTGACCAAACAACGCGCCAATATCAATGCCGGAGTGGAATGCGCCTTCTCCGTTGAACGGATCAATGCGCTCGCCAAACGATCCCGTAACCGGGCCTTCTACGGGCCAAAGATTGGGAGCGGAATTTGCCCGCATCCAGTCGGCGGTGGTCACATTCTTGGTCATGCCCAGCGAGATTCCGGCGCTGGTGGCTCCGGTGAGGGCCGCGGTTTTCAGCGTGTAGAGGCGGTCCAGAGAAGAGGTCAGCTGCGGGCCTTCAACCCGGTCGGATGAAGCAGCTTTAATCAGGTCCTCATCCGGCTTCAGTCCGTATAACGACGAAACTTCGCTGGCCAGAGATCCCAGCGATGCGACCTGAATTTCACGTTCTTTGCTGACCTGCTCCAGATGGTTGTAGCGGGTCTTCAGGTCCTCGCGCTCGGCGCGCAATTCGTTGTAGCTGGAAACCTTCAGCATCATGCGAACGTAGGAGCTCGCCAGGCCGCCGAGCCCGAGCACGCCAACCAGCAGGCCTACAGCCAGTACGTACAGGTAATGGGTGGGAATGGGGATTTTGCGCAGCTGGCCGTCTTCGCCGCGAGCGACAAATAGGATGTAGAAGCGCTTAGGCAATATCCCTTTCCTCGTTGAAATTTAGATTTCCAGGATCCCCCGGGTCAAACCCCGAGCGCTCGTCTCGTAAGAGCACCTGGCAATTTGATCCTGGTTCCCCAGACCGCCGATCGCGTAAAAACCGCGCCGGTAGCCTATTCTGGCGCTTCCCTTGTGGGACAAGGCCGAAGCGCGCATACCCTCTACTTTGGAACCAGAAAGCCTTTACAGCCCCATCCGGCCGTAATCCATAGTGGATTCGGCACTTAGCTCATCAGACGTGTCAGAAGATTGCTACGCAACGGTAACAAAGCTGGTTCCTGGTGTCAATGTGAGAAGGGCAGGATTTTCGGTTACTAAGGATGCGTAATCGCCTAGGCACCTCCGCACGAATTACGGCCTGGCCGGATGGTGCCGATCAGATCCGGACGAAGAGGCGAGTTTTCGTGGTTTCTAGATGAATGACAACCCGGTGCAGTTGCCAGGGATTACAGGGCTGATCCTGATGGATGGGACTGTGGTGGACGGGCGAGGGCGCCCGTCGCTCCACGGTCAAAGGCCGCCGAGCAGGAGTGCCCGCGCCACATAGCCCGCGCCACACAGTTGGTTATGCGTTTTCGCGCTTCCAGTTCATCAGCTCGCCGATGGTGGAGCCGGTACTCGAGGCCGGGTGCTTGTAGGCCTCGACCTCCGAGCGTGAAGCTTCTTCGCCGGCGGCGCGGATGCTGAGTCCGACCTTCTTCTCTTCCGGACTCATCTTGATGATCTTGAAGTCGTGCTCGTGCCCAGGCTCGAGATGCATTGGCTGGCCGTTGCCATCCACCGCTTCCGAGGTGTGGCAGAGCCCTTCGACGCCTTCGGCGATTTCGACGAACGCGCCAAATGCGGCTACGCGGAGCACCTTGCCGTGAACGATGTCACCAATCCGGTGCTGCTGGAAGAAGGACTCCCAGACATCCGGTTGAAGCTGCTTCACGCCGAGCGAGAGACGCCGCTTTTCTGAGTCAATCGCGAGAACGATGGCCTTTACGCGATCGCCCTTCTTCAGCACTTCTGAAGGATGCTTGACGCGCTTGGTCCAGCTGAGATTGCTGACATGCACGAGGCCGTCAATGCCCTCTTCGATTTCGATGAAGGCGCCAAAATCCGTCAGATTACGAACCCGCCCCTCAACAGTGGCGCCGACCGGAAATTTATCGATCAGCGAATCCCACGGGTTCGGTGCCAGCTGACGCATGCCGAGCGAAATGCGGCGTTCGGTCGGGTTCACGTTGAGCACGACACATTCGACTTCGTCGTTGACATTGACCAGCTTCGAAGGGTGCTTCATGCGCTTCGACCAGGTCATTTCGCTGACGTGGACCAGGCCTTCAATACCCTGCTCCAGCTCGACGAACGCACCGTAGTCGGTCACGCTGATGACGCGTCCTTTGACGTGCGCGCCAACAGGATATCGATGTTCAGCATCAAGCCAGGGATCGGGCGTGAGCTGCTTGAATCCAAGCGAAACGCGCTGCTTGTCCGAATCGAACTTGAGCACCTTAACCTGGATCTGATCGCCGACGTTGACCAGGTCGCGAGGATGAGTCAGGCGTCCCCAGGACATGTCGGTGACGTGGAGGAGGCCGTCAATGCCGCCGAGGTCAACGAATGCACCGTAGTCGGTGAGGTTCTTCACCACGCCGGTGAGCACTGAACCTTCCTGCAGGTGATCGAGCAGCTTGGACTTCTTTTCATTCTGTTCGGCTTCGAGAAGCTGCTTGCGGGAGACGACGATATTGCCGCGTTTTTTGTTCAGCTTGACGATGGCAACGTCAAAGCTCTGTCCCTTATAGGCGTCGAGGTTGCGGACCGGACGCAGGTCGAGCTGAGAGCCGGGGAGGAACGCGCGCGCGCCGATAATGTCGACGGTCACGCCGCCCTTGGTGCGCTCCACGACGATGGCCTTGATGGGAAGATTCTCGCTGTACGCCTTTTCAATTTCGTCCCAGGCGCGGAGGCGCTGCGCCTTCTGATACGAGAGATTGATGTAGCCCTCTTCCGTCTCGCCCTTGTCGCGCATGACGTCGATGGCGTCGCCGGGTTGAACCTTCGGCTTGCCTTCGTGATCGAGTACTTCGGCGATGGGCAACGCGCCTTCCGACTTGGCGCCGATGTCGACGAAGACATGCGTCGCCGTGACCTTGAGGACGGTCCCGTGAATCACGCGATCTTCGCCGGTGGCCTCTTCCGCTTCGGTGGTGAAGCTCTCCAGCGCGGAGGCGAAGTCCTCGACGGGCTTCTGTTCTTCGCTCGGAGCCGCTAGCACCTGCTCTTCAGCGGCGGGCTGCTCGGTCTGGTTGTCGGTTGTGGGCTGCTGTTCGGTTAAGGTGGCAGTGGAGGAATCGTGGGTGATGCTGTCGTCGAACAAGGTTATGGCCTCTCAGCGGTATCGAGGACGCGGGCTGGTTTTAGCGAACTGCTGGTGTGACCCTAAGTTAATGTTGAGCCCATCCTGGCGGATGAACTTTCCAGCGGCCGAAAGATCGAACCCGAATCCAAGGGAACATTTCGACTATAACAACCGCTCGGAAAGGGTGTCAAACGCGAAACTGGCCACTTCCTCGAAAAATTGTGTTGCATCTACAAAGTTTTCACGCCGGCGGCGGAACTCAGCGCTGCGCGGCCTGTTTGGGCTTCGCCTGGAGCTGGCGAAAAGGCCCAATTCTACCGCCAATCGCATACTTTTGCGTGCGTTTGCCGGCGATGACCGATGAGGTGATGAGACTCAACTGAGGCATTGTGCAATTCCTCGGGATGCGAATAAGGCGGGTTCCAGCACTTATGCGACGCGTAGTGGAAGGCTCAAAAGGCCAAGTGGAATACCGTCTCATACACCCGGATTTGAGGGTTCCGGATGAGCATCGCACGAGCTTTGCTCCACATCCGAAGCAGAGGGACAGAAAGTCGCATTTCAATTCGGAGGTCTGCATGCGAACACTCGCGAGCTTTACGGCTGTCATGCTGTTTCTGTTTCTTCTCAGTTCCCTTCCGGCCTTGTCGCAGGACCACGACGATCATCCGCAAACCCAGGATGAACACGCTCGGGACCGGGATAAAGGCAAGCAAAACGATCACGCTGGACAGCAAGACGAAAACCGGCGCGACGATTCTCATGCGCAGCAAGATCGACACGAGCACCCTGAGGCTGGTCGCTCGCAGGAGCAGACCCGGCCGGAGCAGCGCGATGACCACGCTGACCGCAACCGCGCGCAGCACGAGGAACAACCCAGAGTTGACCAGCGCGGCCGAGTCGAAGGCGGACATCAAGGGCATGGACTGCGCGGAGAGCGTATTCCTGACGATCGGTATCGCGCGAGCTTCGGGCGTGGGCACCGTTTCCACGTTGATCGGGATTTGATCGTGAACCGGAGCCAGCCGGAATTTGTTTACAGCGGATACACGTTTGAACTGGCACAGGCGTGGCCAGCGGATTGGGCGTATGACGACGATTGCTACATCGAGCAGGAAGAGGATGGCGACTATTACCTGTTCGACAGCTTTCATCCCGGATTCCGGATTCTGGTGTTTGTAATAGGGGGATGAGCTCAGGCGGGCCCGGCGTTGAAAGGCGCCGGGCAGTTTTGCAGTCAGTCGTCCCTACGGGACTTCAATTGTCTATTCAGATTTCCCAGCGCTGAAGCGCTGGGCTATTGGCGGTTGCCCCTCCGGGGCAGGGATGTGGCGGTTGACCCCTTCAGGGCAGGGATATGGCAGCGGTTGCCCCTCCGGGGCAGGGGCTGAGGTCTTGCGCGTTTGCCTCTCCGGCAAGGTTTTGACACGCCGGACAGGTGTAGTTCCGGAGCAGGTTTTGAGGCGCTGGGCTATTGGCGGTTGCCCCTCCGGGGCAGGGATGTGGCGGT
>DASVAI010000491.1:0-5091 GCA_036376445.1 Acidobacteriaceae bacterium | reverse complement strand
CGCGCTGGCCCCCATGGCCCCGATCGCGCCCGCAATCCAGCCAAAGGATCCTGCGGATCTCAGTGTTCCGCGGCTTGCCATTCGCGGCGACGGTGAAAGCGGATTTCTCTTCTTTAACAACTACACGCGCAACGCGCGCATCCCGGCCCGGCCACATCTGCAGTTGCGTATCCGATTGCAGAATTCCGAATTGCTCTTTCCGCAAACGCCGGTGAGTGTCCCCTCGGGAGCCTACGGAATTTGGCCCTTCGGACTCGATATGGGCGGGATCAAGCTGCGCTATGCCACTGCACAACTCATGTCCCGCCTCATCAGCCCGAAAGCCTCAATTTATGTATTCGTGCAAACACCGGGTGTCCCGGCCGACTTTGCCTTCGATCATGGATCGTATCTCACGATCTTGCCGCACGGCTCGGCGCAGCAAAAGCTCAGAGACAACGTTCTCTTCCTGAAGAATCTGGAGCCCAATCTTACCTCCCCGATCGTAATCCGGCAGCACGATGGCCGCAGCATTCAAGTGGTCTTGCTGACTCCGCAGCAGGCTGAAGACGCCTGGAAGATCAACATCACTGGCCAGGATCGGCTTCTGTTCACGACCGCGGATTTCTTTGCCGATGATTCGCACATCACCTTGCGATCGCTCGGCGAACCCACTTTTCGTTTCGCCTTGTTCCCCGGCCTCGAGTCTGATCACGCTCTGAGCTCCGACGCAGCGATACGCAAGAGTGTCATCGGCGATGATTTGCAGGAGTACACGACGGACTTGCCTCCAGCGACTCCAACCTTGCTAGTAACGCAGACAAGGACCGCTGGCACCGTCCCGCCAGTCGAAGTGGGACCCCCGCTTTCCTGGCGCCCGCATGGTGTCGCGACGGCGCCGACAGAAGCTGTCTTCCAATCCGCAGCGGCTCAATGGAAGTTGCGCATGGATTGGCCGCGACAGCCGTATGTCAGCGATCTTTTCCTATCGATCGATTACCAGGGAGATGTTGCGCGTCTGTCCTCGGGGGACACTCTGCTGGATGACAATTTTTATAACGGTAATACGTGGCAGGTCGGACTAGGTCGCTACCGCACTGATGGAGCGTTGCCGCCGCTCACACTCTCGATTTTCCCCTTGCGGAGCGACGCCCCCATCTTCCTTGAACCCAGCGTGCGTTCGGCGCTGCCACACAGACCGCAGGTCGAAATCGTGAAATCGATCACAGTTGTACCGCAATATCAGCTATCGCTGAACGTCCACTAGACTCAGCAGCTCCGGCAACCGCACACTTGGAACGTCTCGGCACCCGAGAGGCCAATCTCTATGTCCTTACGCACAGCAACTCGCATCCTTCTTCCCCCCACATTCCTGCTCCTGGCGTTTCCCCTGCTGGCGCAACCTGGCCCAACTTTGGGCACCCCAGCCGACAGCGACCAGATGGCCGCGAAGGTGAAAGCCGAGTTCCAGCACGCCTGGCAGGGCTACCACCAGTACGCCTGGGGGCACGATGCCCTGATGCCGCTCTCGAAAAAGCCGCACGACTGGTACGGCGTCTCGCTGCACATGAGCGAAATCGACGGCCTGGACACCATGATTCTTATGGGGTTGTACAAAGAGGCTGCCGAAGCCCAGCAGGACATCGACAAGCACCTCTCCTTCGATCAGGACATCTACGTCAAAAACTTCGAGATCACCATCCGCTGCCTCGGCGGCCTGCTCAGCGAATACGAGGCCACCAACGACCCGCAGCTTCTCAAGCTAGCTACCGATCTCGGCAATCGCCTGCTGCCCGCCTTCCACTCGCCCACCGGTATGCCCTACGAGTTCGTGAACCTGCGCACCGGAAAGGTACGCGGTCCAGTGACGAATCCAGCCGAGGTGGCGCTGCTGCCGGAGTTCGGCACGCTTTCGAAGCTCACCGGCAACCCGGTTTACTACGACACTGCCAAACGTGCAATGACCGAGCTCTGGAAGCGCCGCTCCTCATTGGACCTGGTCGGCCTTGGTATCAACGTCGAAACCGGGGAGTGGACCGACTCCACATCCACCATCAGCGGCGGCATCGATTCGTTCGACGAATACCTGCTCAAGAGCTGGTTGCTCTTCGGCGACCGCGACTGCCTGGAGATGTGGCAGAAGAGCATCGTCGCCATCAACAGATCTCTCGCGGAGAACACCCGCCTCGGGCTCTGGTACGGTCAGGTGGATATGCGCACCGGCGCGCGCACCGGGCACGAGTATGGCGCTCTCGATGCGTTCTTTCCCGCCGTGCTCGCCCTTGCCGGCGACCTGCCTCGAGCAGAAGCCCTGCAGCGCTCCAGCTTCCAGATGTGGACGCTCCACGGCATCGAGCCCGATACACTCGACTACACTCGCCTCTCGGTGCCCAATCCCGGATATCCGCTGCGCCCGGAGATCATCGAGTCCACCTACTACCTCCACCACCTCACCGGGGACCCCGTCTACCTGCACATGGGCCAGGACTACTTCGATTCGCTCGTCCGCTGGTGCCGCACGCCGGTCGCCTACGCCGCCCTCACCGACGTCCGCAGCAAGCAGCAAAAGGACGAGATGGAAAGCTTCTTTTTTGCCGAAACACTGAAGTATCTCTACCTGCTCTACGCGCCCCGCGACACGGTGGACTGGCAGAAGTTCGTCTTCAACACCGAAGCCCACCCGCTGAAGCGGTTCACGACTGCAAGTTAGCTCGTCACCGTTTGAGGCCTCACGACCCACCGGAGTGCCGCGCCGTATACCTCACCCATTCGCGCCAAAGACGCTGCAGCCCGACGGCAGATAGACTGGCGTCAACTATGCCCCGCAAACTCCGCGTCGGGATCATCTTTGGCGGTCGCTCCGGCGAGCATGAGGTCTCGCTCCGCTCCGCCGCCTCCGTGCTTGCTGCCATTGACAGGAAAAAATACGAAGTCGTCCCCATCGGCATCGCCAAAAGCGGTCACTGGCTCCTCGGCGACGAAGCGCGCCACATGCTTGATTCAGGCACAAACGCGACCGCCGGTGGCGGCAGTGCGCTGAAGACCCGCGCCGCACACCTCAGCGCGCTCCTTCCCACCGCCCATCCCGCAGGCCTGCTCCACGTGCCCGCCAATGCTCCGAAAGAGCAAGCCCAGGCCCAGGCACTCGGCGTGGATGTCCTCGTCCCCGTGCTGCACGGGACATTCGGCGAAGACGGCACCATTCAGGGGCTCTTCGAACTGGCCGGCAAGGCCTACGTCGGCTCGGGCGTGCTCGGCTCCGCCGCCGGCATGGATAAAGATGTGATGAAACGCCTCTTCGCCGCGGCCGGCCTCCCCATCGTGGAGCACGTCACGCTGCTGCGCTCCGCCTGGCAGAAGTCCCCGCGCAAGGCCATCGCGGAAATCGAAGCAACGCTCCGCTATCCACTCTTCGTCAAGCCCGCGAACCTCGGCTCGTCCGTCGGCATCTCCAAGGTCCACGACCGCTCCGAGCTCGCGCCAGCCATCGTGCTCGCCGCCAGCTACGACCGCAAGATCATCATAGAGCAGGGTGTCGGCGGAAAAGGCACAAAGACCAGGCCGGGCGAACGCGCGCGCGAGCTCGAGGTCGCCGTCCTCGGCAACGATGACCCAAGAGCTTCCGTCGTCGGCGAGATCGTGCCCGCAAAAGAGTTCTACGACTACGAAGCCAAGTACGAGAGTGACGGCTCCATTCCCATCATTCCCGCGCGCCTCTCCAAGGCGCAGGCGAAAGAGATTCGCGAAATGGCCATCGCCGCGTTCCATGCCTGCGATTGCTCCGGACTGGCACGCGTCGATTTCCTGCTCGAACCCGAAAGCCGCGGCGGAAAACCCGGGCGCCTCTACCTGAACGAGATCAACACCATGCCCGGCTTCACCTCCATCAGCATGTACCCGAAGCTGTGGCAAGCCTCCGGCCTCAAGTACTCCGATCTCATCGATCGACTCATCGAGTTGGCAATGGAGCGCCGCGCCGAACGCGAGGATACGCAGTACAGCCGTTGAGCTGCATCCGCCGCGCACACTTGCTTTCATGAAAGCAAATGCACGGGCACTCGGGCATTCAAAGGTGCGTCACTCGAGAGTCCAACTCCGCCTCTTCGCGTTGGCATCCGATTGTCATAGCCGCTGTACTCCATACCAGCGCGGCTCCGGAGGCCCTATTCATGGCAGTGTTCGCAATTCTCCGGGCAGCCTGGGGCTATCTCTTTTTCATCTTCCTGGCGCGGATTGTCGGCCGGCGCCCCGGCAAGCAGCTCACGCCGTTTGAGTTCGTGCTCATCTTCTATTTCGGCGGGCTCACTCTTACCGGCATCGCCGGCAGGGATATCTCCTTTACGAATGCCGTTCTCCAGATCATGACCGTGGCGGGCGTGCACTGGATCATCACCGCGCTTCGCGCCCGTTCGCCGCAGATCGCCAAAATTCTCGATGGCACACCGCTCATTCTCATCAATGCGGGCCAGTGGCGCGAGCAGACGATTCGCATGATGCAAATCACTCGAAGTGACGTGATGACCACCGCACGCGATCAGCGTGTCAGCACGATCGAAAACATCGATACCGCCATCCTCGAACGCAATGGCGAAATCAACGTGATGAAGCAGGAGCGGTAGGCCCATGCCAGCCAGCCAGCCGTCGCACCCACCCGATAACTATCCTCGCGTGGAAGGCTCCGTCTCCGTCAGCGAGGACATGGAATTTCAGAACGCATGGTGGCGCTTCGAGCGGATTTCCTGGTACGTGCTCGCCGCTGTGCTCATTGCGGATGCTCTCGGCCTGCTCGGCCAGGGCTGGCTTGCCCGCGCGCAACGCGCTGCGCCCGACGGCACGATTCACCTCCGCTACGAGAGGGTCCAGCGCGCGGGTGCTCCCTCCGAGATCACCGTTGAGGTCGACTCTTCTGCGATCCACAACGGACAGGTGAATCTCTTCTCCAGCCAGAACATCGTGAAACAGCTCGGCGCAGAGCGGATCATTCCGGAGCCGCGCACCTCCGAAATCGGGGCCCGCGGCATTACTTACACCTTTCCAGCAAGCGGTTCACCGGCGATTGTCAGCATCGCGCTTCAACCGCTCCGGCCTGGCTATAGCCAAATCGAAATCGGC
>DASVAI010000482.1:0-2790 GCA_036376445.1 Acidobacteriaceae bacterium | reverse complement strand
GCACGGCCTGCGCAAGGCTTTCGGCACAACGATTGCTCTTAATGGCATCGATCTGCGTCTCGAGGAGGGCCGCATCCTCGGTATCATCGGTCCCAACGGCGCGGGCAAGACGACCGCGCTGAACGCCATCCTTGGCCTGATCCCATATCAGGGAGCGCTGCAGGTGCTTGGACGCGACCCTTGGACGCAGCGCGATCAGCTCATGCGCGACGTCGCGTTTATTGCCGATGTCGCCGTCCTGCCGCGCTGGATGCGCGTCTCGCAGTTGCTCGCCTATGTAGCCGGGGTGCATCCGCGATTCAGCCGCGACCGGGCGCAGGGCTTTCTTGCAAAGACCTCCATCCCGCCGGATGCAAAGATCCGGCATTTGTCCAAAGGCATGGTGACCCAGCTCCACCTCGCGCTCGTCATGGCGATTGACGCAAAATTGCTGGTGCTCGACGAGCCGACCCTCGGACTTGACAGCCTCTATCGCAAACACTTCTACGACTCGCTGCTCAACGATTATTTCGATCGCAGCCGCACCATCGTCGTCACCACCCACCAGGTGGAAGAGTTTCAGGACCTGCTCACCGACGTCATCTTCATGGACCGCGGCCGGATCCTGCTGAATTCCACGATCGAAGAATACGAAAACCGCTATCTCGAACTGATCGTGCATCCGGAGCAGGTCGCCGCCGCCCGGGCCCTCAAACCGATATATGAGCGTCAACTCTTCGACCGCGGCATCCTGCTCTTCGATCACGGCGATCGTCAGCAGCTCGGCGCGCTCGGCGATCTGCGCACACCCAGCATCGCCGACCTGTTCGTCGCTGTCGTCGGTCAGGCATCCGTCAGTCAGCCATCAGGAGCAATCCGATGAATACTCCAGCCAATACCGTCCCCGCCTCGCTCGATGCGCACAGCATTTCGTCCCCCGGGTTCTCGATGACGCGTCCCTTCTACTGGTCGGTGCAGCGCGAGCTATGGGAGAACCGTTCGATCTACATCGCGCCCCTCGCTGCCGCCGCTCTATTCCTCATCGCTTTTGTCGTCAGCCCACACATGGATTTGCCGCGACAGATGCGCGCTCTCTCCAACCTCGACGCAGCCCATCAGCAGCAGACGATCATACTGCCCTACGACTTCATCGCGGGCCTGCTCATGCTGACCGGCATGGTCGTCGGCCTCTTCTACTGCCTCGACGCGCTCAACGGCGAACGTCGCGATCGCAGCATTCTCTTCTGGAAATCGCTGCCTGTCTCCGATACCACCGCCGTACTCGCGAAGGCCAGCATCCCCTTCGTCGTTCTCCCGCTCATCATCTTCGCGGTCACCGTAGCCACGCAGTGGATCATTCTGCTCCTGAGTAGCGCGGTATTGCTGGGCAGCGGTATGAGTGCGGGCCCGCTTTGGACACGCGTGCAGCTCGTACCGATGTCACTGATGCTGCTCTATCACCTGATCACCGTCCACGTGCTCTGGCATGCACCCTTTTACGGCTGGCTTCTGCTCATCTCGGCATGGGCCCGGCGCGCGGCCTTCCTCTGGGCCACGCTGCCGATACTCGCCATCGCCTTCGTCGAGAAGATCGCCTTCAACACATCGCATTTCGCGACCTTTCTCGGAGACCGCTTGGGCGGAGGCGCAGAAGCCATGACCATGCCCGGAAGCATGCCGATTCATCCCGGAGTGCACATCACGTTCGCGCGATATCTGAGCACGCCGGGTCTGTGGATCGGGCTGGCGTTTACGGCAATATGTCTCGCAGCAGCGGTGCAGTTCCGGCGCTACCGCAATCCGGTCTGATTGCCGCATGACGCTCTTGTAAGCACAACAGAACAGCCGCTTGAGGAGGTGTTTCCTTGAATCGAGAACGCGCGTTAAAGATTTTGTTGGGATTGGTAGGATTGTCTTTTGTGATCGGTATCTTTCCACTGATCACATCAATGATGCATCCGAAGCAGTCCGATGGTCCGGATCAGATGATGCTGGTCGTCTACGTCACGCTCGGCGTTTTCCTGCTGTTAGCCATCCGCAACCCGGCGGCGAATCGCACTTTGATCGCCTTCACAGCGTGGTCGAGTCTGGCTTACGCCACTGTTATGGCGGTGCAGTCGGTCCAAATGGGGAATGAACGCACCGAACTGCCGCACCTCGGTGTGGTTGGCGTCATCTGCCTGATCCTGATCGCTCTGACTCCAACACGGCAGTCGGGAAACCGAGCATCGGTCTCTCTCTGACCGACGCTGCTGCGGCCAGCACTCTCCTCAGACCGCCTGCTGCGCCCGCACTCTGCCCCGCCAGTGACTCCAGGCAAACCACACAATCCCCGCCAGAATCGCCAACTCCACCGTCAGATGGAAGCGGTGAAAGATCTCCTTGAACCGCGGATCGTTGTCCCAGTGGTCGCCCAGCCGCATCCCCACATATGCCAGCGCATAGCACCAAGGCCATGAACCCAGGAAGGTATAGAGATGGAAGCGTCCCTGCGGCATCTTCGCAATGCCCGCGGGCAGCGCGATAAACGTCCGCACCACCGGCAGTAGGCGCCCGAAGAACACCGTAATGCCGCCCCAGCGCTCAAAGTAGTGCGTCACGCGGTCAAGATCGAGCCGGCTCAGCAGCACATATCGCCCAAACTTCTCCACCAGCGGCCGGCCGCCATAGGCGCCTATCCAGTAGGCCACCAGCGAGCCCAGGTTGCAGCCGATCGCGCCCGCCGTCGCTACGCCCAGCAACCCCAGCTTGCCCGTATGCACCAGGTAGCCCGCGAACGGCATGATGATCTCCGACGGCAGCGGAATGCAC
>DASVAI010000466.1:0-6039 GCA_036376445.1 Acidobacteriaceae bacterium | reverse complement strand
GATCCACCATGATCCACGGGCCGCGTTGCCAGACCCAGTGCTCGCCCTTGTCACCGGGCAGCGCGTCATTGAGCCGGAGCGCCCGCCGGACGACAAAGCTGCGGTCGGTGATGTCGTGCACCTCGCCGGTCGTCCACTCCTTCACCTTGTCGTCCACGATCAGCGGGCGGACGTGCAGCGTCTTCTCGTCCGGCGCGGCGTTGGCCGGGTCAGACGTAATGCCGTAGGAAACACGCTTGCCGGCGCCGATGCCGATCGTATGAGGCTTAACGCGGCCAGCGGCGAAGAGTGTCGTGGAGGGAACGAGCAGGAGCAGGAGGACCCGGGCCGAGGTACGCATCGTGTCCCGAGGGTAGCGGCTTGGCGGCAGGGCGGGGTACTCCCCGAGGGTGGGAGCCCGAAAGGTGATTAGTGCGGAGGCTGCGGCTTGTGGTCCGGATGCGGCGGGCCGAAGCCGAAGTCATAGGTGTCCGGCGTCTTGGGCCGGCCGGCCATCTCCTTGCGCAGCAGCACCCAGATGAAATAAACGCCGACGATCAAGGCGGCCCCGAAGAAGATTCCGATCATGATGTCGGTCCAGGTCATCGACATGGCGCTCCTCGATGCAGCCGAAAATGAGCCCCGAGTGAGCCGACTGTAGGTGGGATGCCCGGCCGCCGTCAAGACCATTTACCGCGACATGAAATGACCCGAGGGTAGAGGAGCCGGTGTTAACGCTGACACAGCGGTCCGATTCTGCCCCGGTGGCATCACCTGAGAGTGCCATTGAGCCTGAAGTTGTATTTGGCTCATGATGTCCGAACTATGGCACTTTTCGGAAGCGACCGCCCTGTGATGCCCACCTTCAAGACACCGCCCGAGCTGGACAGCGCGGGCCGCAGTCCCTTCGATGACCTGAACCGTCTCGAGACTGTGCACGCCGATCAACGGGCGCAGGAGCGGCTGGAGCGTGTGTTGGAGCGGAATGGCGGCGCCCCATCGGTGGACCGGCAGGACCGCGCCCCGGTGCAGGAAACCTCCGCGACGGCAGCCAAGGCGATGCAACCGCCCAGGAATCATCTCGGAAGCCACTCCGGCGGCACCGATCCGCTGATCGACGGCCTCTTCTACAAGCTGCCGACGCCCGAGTCCGAGTGGCCCCTGGCCGCCCGTCAGAAATGGCTGCAGACCGCGGCGAACATTTTCGATCTGATGTACGCTCCGGGCGACGCCGATGCGGGAGAACTGGCGATCCGTGTCGAGCGTGGCAACGGCCGCATTTAGCAGCCCACGCCCGGGCAAGCGCTCCCTGCTGTAACACGAACGGCCTTTCCAGACGGAAAGGCCGTTCTGCATTCGTTGCCCCGAAGGTGCCGTCAGCGCGAGCGATGCCCCGTGGCGGGCGCGCTGCCTTTCGTCTCTGCAAGCGCGCTGTCGATCATGGAGTAAAGCTTTGTGCGATCAAGAACCTCGACGAAGGGGGTGCCCCTGGTCTGGTTCGTGACCACCCAGATGGTCGGCGTGTGTTGAATGCCGATACTCTGGCCGAGCGCGTAGTCGGCTTTGACGAGCGCCGCGAGCTTGCCTTGCGGGTCGAGAACAAAGGGCAGCGCGATCTTGTGCTCGGCTGCGAACTTCTGGGTGAAGGCGCGGAGGTTGGGCAGGCCCTTGCTCCCGTCGTACTGGCCGTCAGTGATGACGGTGATCTCGTTCTGATGGGCGAAGACCGCATCGCGGTACTCGTCGCCAAGCGTTTTGCCTTTGGTATCGAACCAGCGGGCGTTCACGGCGGCTTGGAAGCTCCAGTCGTGCTGCGGCAGCGGAAAATCGTGGCGGACCCAGGGAATCTTGTACTGCTCGGCAGCCTGCTTCAGCAGCGGGTTGGCCGCGGCGCAATCCGGGCACTCAAGGTCGAAGAACTCCACGATGGCGACACGCGCGCCGGCCGGGGGATGAAGCGGGGCGGTGTTATGCACCTGTGTCGTCTCCTGCGCGGAGCCGCGGAGCGTGGCTGCGGGAAGAAAAACGACTGAGACGGCTAGGGCAATGGAGACGAGTGCAGAGGCGGGTCGCATGAACATTGTGTTTGGACGTGTGTCTCTGCTGATTGTACCGGGACCGGCCGTCCGGGCGGGTGCCCAGCAAAAGGTTCACTGGCCTTGGCAGCCCACCTCACGATGTCAGGGCGACGTGCGAGTGGCGGTTTGCTGAAACGATGTGAGATTTTCTCCGCCTATTAGGCGCGCTGAACCGGATCGGAGGGGTCAATGGCTGGACAGGAAGACCCGCATCGAGGTGAGATGCAGGCCTTTCTGTTTGTTTCAGAGCGGCAGAGCTTACTTTTTCTTGAGGACGGCGCTGGCGGCCTCGTCGTAGGCGATGCGCTCGGAGAATTTGCGCAGGTCGTCATAGCGGGATGCGTCGAGCTGGAGCTGTTTGACGGTATATTCGCGCGTATAGTGCAGGGCCGTCGTGTCGGCGGTGACCGCACTGTGATAGGACGCGAAGTCCGTGTCGAGGGAGACAGGGTCAGGGAGTTCGTCGACCACATAACCAGGCGGAAGCGCGACATCGATGTGATCGGTGCGGGTCTGGATGGCGCTTAGGTCGATGGGCCAGGAGCGGGTTTCGCGGGGCAGCGACCACGCGTCGGAGCCGAAGATGCGCGGGCGCACGAGCAGCAGGTCGCCGGCGGGACGCGCGTAGCCGGAGACGTGGATCGTGTAGTCGAGCTCGAACGGATGGGCAAGATCGGTGGGGTGTCCCGCAGCAAGTTTTTCGATGGAGACGCTGCTGAGGTCGGAGCGCAGGCGCTTTTCGAGGGAGTCATGCTGCTGCTGTTGGCTGCCCTCGGAAAAGATGGCGCGTGAATACTCGGCTGCATAGCCAAAACGTTGCTCCACGACACTGGCTGCGAGGGAGCCGTCGGCAGCGAGCTGGGCGTGCACGGTGTGCTCGATACGGTCATCGGTCGCCGGCATGACGGGAAGAGCGATGAGCTGGCTCTGGTCGCCATCCGCGAGGATGCCGTAGCTGCCCTGCTCGTAAGGCGGAATCTGGCCGATCGGAATCCATTCGTTTGTGGGGTCGAAGAGCAGATAGCGCTTGCCGCTTTTCGTGGTGACTACAGACTCGAGGAGCGGGCTGGAGTAGCCCGGGGGGATTTCGATGGCGGCAATAACGTGATCGCCCTCAATTGAGGGAACACTGGGATCGACAACGCCGCGGCGGTGGTCGACGAGAACCCAGGTGGAGTGGATGCCAATGCTCTCAAGCATGGCACGCAGCAGCGTTGCCTTGTCTTTGCAGTCGCCGTAGCGGTTGCGGAAGATGTCATCGGCCGCATGCGGCTTCAGGCCACCGATGCCGATCTCGATGCCGACGTAGCGGATATTCCGCTGCATGTAATTCGCGATGCTCTGAATGCGGGCAGTGAAGTCGGATTGGCCGGCTACGAGCCCTTTCGCCATGGCAGCGATCGCGGGGGTAGCTTGGGCGCTCGGTGTGGCAAGCGTGGTGTACCAGTCGCCAACCGAGGTCCAGCGGGCGTCGCCGGTCGGCGCGGGCTCTCGCGAGTAGCGGACGACCAGGCGTCCGGCCATCGACGCTGACTCGGGGACCATGGGAATGTCTTTGGTGTCGATTCCGGGGACATTGTCGATTTGCCAGCGGTAGTGATCGGGCGCGGGCTGGCTGGTGATCACGCCTGAATCTTTGCGGGCGGCAACGAAGTAATGCCAGTCCGGCGGGAGCACAAGCTCGAAGACGGAGCGCAGGATGGGGATCGATTGCTGAAATTCCCAGGTGTACTCCTGCAGATAGGGTCGCATGTTCTGCTCGTATTCGTAGGCCATGATGGCTCCGGGGTCGGCGGCCGGTGCCTCTGCGACCTTGCGGTGGAGATCGACATAGAGCATGCCATAGTCGTTGTTTCCCAGCTCTGCCATCTCGTTGTCGCGGAGAGTGTAGGGGTGGCCGTCAGCGGCAATGGTCCAGACATGGAGCCAGCGGACCTTGCTGTCTCGGTCCATAGGAATGGAGATGTTGGCGTAATCACGGCCCTGCGGGCGGAGAATTTTGATTGCGACGCGTTCAACCAGCGTGGCTTGGCCGTCTGACTGGACCGTCAGGGTCTCTTCATCGTCTAAGATCACCGCCTTGGCGGACGGCGGACAGCTGGGCGCGGCGGCATGCGTAGCGGCGAGCACCCAATCCGGCGGCCTGACCGTGCCGGCGAGGGCGGGCAGGCCTAGAAAGGCTGCGAGAGTGGCGGCGAGAAGGCCCGTGCGACAGATCATCATTGTCCCTGCTGGGTACTGGCGGCAACGTGCAGGATGGCCTGAGCGCGGTCCTTATTGCTGATCTCGTCGAAGAAGCCCTTCAGCTTATCGTATTCAACTGCGGGGTACATGATATTGGCCATGATGTAGCTGCGGGCAAAGACAATGGTCTGGCTATCGGATTTCGCGCCGATGCCATAGGCGGCCATCTGGGGCAGGCTGGCCTGTGCCTTCTCCGGAAGGCTTTCGACGTGGAAACCGGGCGGCAGGCGCACGGTAATCTGGTCAACTTCTTGATAGGGATACCGGAGGTCGATCGGCTCCTCGCGGTGCGAACTGGCGAACGGATTGCCAGCGCCCGCGGCGAAGATGGAGAGCGGCAGGAAGACGCGCTTTCCGGTAGCGGTCCCGAGTGAGCCCGAGACCTTCATGCGGACCATAAGAGTAGTGTTCTCGCTTTCGAGACCGAGAAAGTGATCGGTTTTGATGATGAGGCCAGGCGGGAGGTCGGGCTGGAGCTCGTCGTCGAAGTCCTTCTTGAGCTGAACCTGATCGCCTTCGAGCGCCTTCTGACGCCACCGGGTAGCAAGCTGACCGGTGTAGATGAGGGTGGCGTCGCCGCTGACGGTACCGTCAGCGGCGAGAGCGATGCTCGCGGTGCGCTGGACAACGGTGTCTTTGTAGCTGATGCTAGGCGAGCTCGCGATGACGACATGGCCGTTCTGCTGGCGGATGCCGCCGGCCAGGGAATGAATCCAATGCAGGACGCCGTAGGGCATGTAGCGCTCACCGGGATCGAAGGCGCGTTCTTTGCCGTCGACCGTGACGAAGACGATGAGGTCGTCAAGCTGATTGCCGTCGAGGTAATTCGGCTGGAAAAAGTCGCGGTTACGGTTGACGACGGCCATAGCCTCCGCGTGGAAGCCGGCGGCGCGCGCGAGTGCAAGAAAAAGCAACGCCAGCTCTTCCGGCGAGCCCCGCTTCAGAGTTAGGACATCGGCCGCGGACTTGATGTGCTTGACTCCCTCGGCGCGGTTCTCGTCCTTGGAGTGCTCGCGGGAGTAGAGGGTGTTGTCGAACTTCATGACTGCGTCATACAGCTTGTTGAGCTTCTCGTCTTCGCTAGTGGCGCCGGTGGTCAGCTCCTTAGCCGCGTTTTTGATGGCGGACGACGGCGATGCGAACTTGTCGATATCTTGCGACCAGCTCTTGCCGTAGTCGTTCCAGTATTCCTGGGAGTGACGCTTGCTGGTGTAGTAGAAGCGGACCCGATACGCGAAGGCATCCATAGGCGGCTCGAACTTTTCTTCGGGCAGGCCGGGAACATTTTCGATCGCAAGATCCAGGTTGCCGTCGCGGTCCTGCGCCACCTTGTAGCCGGCAGGCAGAAGTTGGCTGTAGGCGATGGTGCTGGTGGCGCTTCCGTTGTCTACATGCGACAGAACTTCCTGGCCCGTCGGGATAAAGCGGAAGTGGGCCTTGCGGGTGAACAGAGCCGTTTGGACATTCCACTCGGGCTGGAGATAGATGTTGTCCTCGTAGCGCAGCTTGTAGCGATACTCGAGGATGCTGCCGTTTTGGACATCGGGCAGAGAGAAGACCATGGCCTTGTATTGCAGGCTCTTGGTCTTGACCAGGAGCTTCTCGTAGGGTTTGCCGGTGAACGGAACAATTGTGCCGTCGCTGTGAATCGTGCGGCCCTGGATATCTTTGATCGCGAAATCCCGCCCCGCGCCGTCGAGCTCGACATCGGCGTACCGCTTGCCCTCGTCGCGCAGGA
>DASVAI010000437.1:0-3049 GCA_036376445.1 Acidobacteriaceae bacterium | reverse complement strand
CACGCCCTCCGCGCTCTGGAGCAGATATTCTCCCTCACCCCGCACTCGCTCGACAGCGAATTACGTAACTGCCATATGCACGATTGGCAGCATGACCCGTACACCCTCGGAGCCTACAGCTACGCCCCAACCGGCGCCGCCGACTGCTCCACCCGGATGTCCCAGCCGGTAGACGATACTCTCTACTTCGCCGGCGAACACACCGACACCACTGGCCACTGGGGCACGGTCCACGGAGCAATGCGCTCCGGCCTACGGGCTGCGAAGCAAGTCCTCGAGGCTGGTGGCCGCTGAGTGCAAGACGACGGAAGAGAAGCAGCGCCGCTCCCGTTAATCTGATATCCGATCCTACCCATCCGACGCGCAGGCAGATTCTCGTGAAACCTAGGGAGTATCTTGCTGCATCGTCAGGATGAATTCGCTGCCCAGGCCTAAGTGCACACTTGACTCAGTGCTGGTCAGCAGTGCACTGCACTCCGGCCCGGCCTCGGGAGTCAGCTTTGTCCCCTTGGCTCCCACAACGATTCCAGGATGGATGGTGTTTGGCGGCCCACCGGGGTTCAGGTTTTCGTCGAGTTGCAGTCCCATGTCGGCGGCCGTGTCGGAGATCTGTCGCCCCCCACCCCTCAACTGCGTAGGCATGGCATCGTGGAGCGCCTTCCGTTCGTTGGGCGGCCCCACCAGGCCGATTGTGCGCAGCGATAGCTGCTTTTTCTTCTGTCCCGCGCAGTCTCCCTGATCAAACATCAGGGCGAGTTCGCTGATGCCTTTTCCACCGGACGCTTGCAGCACCTTCCCATAGAGCCAGGCGCCTTGCGGCAATCTGCAACCCGGTCCGAGCCATTCATGCACGACTTTCAGCGTTATTGGTTGCCCCGGCTTCGCATGCTTGGAATCCATCGAGCCAAGCATTTGCGCCTCGATGGTTACGTTTGTCGGCAGGTCGTCCGACTGATTCACATATCGGTCGCATGGAACATATTGCGCCGCATTGCTTCCGGCAGCAGCGACGGAGACTCCTGGTCTTCCGGAGCCATTCGCGCCCGGCATCTCGAACCGGATCAGGCCATCGCGATAGTCCATGTGGATCGTGAGTCGCTGGAGCATATCGAATCCGATAAGTCCGGCTATTTCGAATCCCGCATTCTCATCAATCGCAGAGGGCTCAAACTCCAGAATCTGCGCCTGGTTGTCGAACGAAACGTTCGCAAACTGAAAATCAAAGTGGTCGCGGTAGATTTGCAGCGTTCCCCCTCCGACAGTCGGCTCAGAATTCGTGAAATTCATTCTTGTCGAAGAAACCAGATGAGCCGCCTCCGATGTCATCGTGGTCATCCGCATACCTGAATCGACCGCAAACAAACGCCGCTGCCGGTTATTCAGCACGACGGGGACAAGCAGAAACTGCTGCCGATGGTAGATCGGCGTATAGCTCGACATCTCTGGAGCGATATAGCGATCGAGCGGCAAGCTGCTCTCTCCCTGAGCGGGCAGCGGCGGAAGTGGAGCAAGTGTCAGCTTCCCCGCCGGATAATCCAACGAAATCAGATAGGGCGCAAAGACATCGGTGCCTATAAAGCCCACTCCCTTGTCGGGAAACGGCGTGTCGCTCACGCCTGCCAGGCATTCGTGAAATTCCAGTGGGCCCACGTGAAGGGTGTCAATGCGTACCGTATTCTGCGGATCATTCGGCATATGTTCAAAACCATTCTCATCCGCCAGTGCACGGCTGATGTACACCCCAGAGGCAGCCGTATCGACGATCAGCCTCGCGTTCTTCTTCGGCAGTTGGACATCAAGCTGGTATGCGCTGACATGCTTCGGGTCCAGGTACGTAGCTCTCAGCGGCAATGTAACCGCCGTGGCGATCGGGCTGCTTTTGCACGTTCGCGAGCCTTCCGTGAGCCGCCCCATCAAATCGTCCGCCGTTGCCGTGGCCATCGCTTTCTGATCTGCAGGCAGGTTCATCGTGGACATCGCCTTCTCTATGCCTTCAAGATCGTGTGCCGCAGAATCAATGTGCAGCCACGCTCGCTTGATGTCCGGGTCTGCGGGATCGATGTCATAAGCCGTCTGCAGTTCCTTACGCTCCGACGCATACATCGAATCGATGCGCAGGATCCGGCTGCGAAGCAAATGTGCTCGCGCGTAACAGGCGTCTGTTTTCTCGGCTGTTTGCAGCGTTTCGAGTGCCAGCCACGGTTGGCCCTTGCGATATTCGACCTCCGCCAGCGCGGTGAGCGCCGCTGCGGATGTCGGGCTACTGGCGATACCTCGGTTCGCCTGTTCTACGGCGTCGCTTACCCTCTCCTCGTGTAAGAGCGCGCGCACCCTGGCGGCCGACAGGCCTGCGTCACGTGGATTCTCCGAGAGCGCCTTCGCATAAAGCGATTCGGCGTCTGCGTATCGCCCATGGGCATACGCCTCATCTGCCGGAGACGTTTCTTGGTGGGCAACAGCAGCGCACTTCTGCCCCTGCGCTCGCGCGGAAACAACAAGGACGGACAGCAAGGCTCCGACCATGCATCCTGAACGCAAAAGCGTCCTAACCCGCATCCCAGCGCTCCTAAAGAAAGTGCACAGCGAAGTGCATACCGACTCTACTGCAAGCGAGCGGCCGGATATAGCCTGAACCCGGTCTTTCCAACCCCAGCATGAGCCGGTGGCGCTCTATTCTGGGACCGGCCAACAATCTCGCTATAAGGTTTACTGCATTTACGGTTAAATCCAATGGATATAACCGTTTAGCCCATCACAAAAGCCACCCGAGCGAAACCGGAATAAGCATTTGTAACGATGGTGTTCGAGTAATCTGATTGCCCGTCCCGGGTCGACCGGCACGATATCATAGAGTCAACGCCATGCCCGAAATTCAGCGCAGAAAATCAGTCACCGTCAACGTCGGCGATGTCCGTGTCGGCTCTTCTGCCCCGGTCGTCGTTCAGTCGATGACCAACACCGATACTGCCGACGTCCAGAGCACCGTCCAGCAGATCGCCGCGCTCGCCCGCGCCGGCTCGGAGCTCGTCCGCATCACCGTCAACAACGA
>DASVAI010000431.1:0-5709 GCA_036376445.1 Acidobacteriaceae bacterium | reverse complement strand
GGAGATTTTGTCGAGAGCCTGCTGCGCAACGCGCGCAACGTGGATGAGTACGCCTTCGCGCTGGGCGCTCTATCGCACTACGTGGGCGATTCGATTGGGCATGCGGATGCGATCAATCCGGCGACGGCGATCGAGTATCCGAAGCTCGCGAAGAAGTACGGCTCGATCGTGACTTACGAGAATGCTCCGCGCGAATATGTGGCGACGGAGTTCTCCTTTGATGTGGACACGTTGTCGCGGAGGCGATACGCACCCACCAGCTATCAGCGCCGCGTCGGCTTGCGCGTGCCGAGCCGCCTGCTGGAGCAGGCCTTCTTCGAAACATATGGCCTGACTTTTACCGGCGTGATGGGGAAGACGGGGCGCGCCTCCATCCGAAGCTATCGCACGTCCATTCAAAACTTCATCCCTGGATTCGCGAAGGCAGAGGTCGTCCTCCATCGGAGCAAGTTTCCCAAGCACGACCCTCCGTCATTCGAGACGATCCAGCCGCGCCTGCGAGATGTGCCGTATCTGCCGAAGTGGGCGACTGCGTATCGCGATCCGAGCATCATGCAGCACGTTCTGGCCGGGGTAATCTGGGTTCTGCCGCCGATTGGGGTAGTGAAGATTCTGAAGATTCGCGGGCCGCACGAACAGACGGAGGCGCTCTACTACAGCAGCCTGAACCGGACGTTGACGCTGTATCAGCGGCGCCTTGACGAACTGCGTCTGCTGCCGGCCATGCCGATGGGCCTGCCGAATCGCGATCTGGATACGGGCGACTGGACCAAGCCGGGCGCGTACCGGTTGACGGATAAGACATACGCGAAGCTGCTGCGGGAGATCACGGAGAAGCAGAAGCAGCCGGTGCCGCCGGGACTGAAGAAGGACATCCTGAACTACTATGCGGCGCCGGATGCGCCGATCTCGACGAAGCGAAATCGCGGCGATTGGGCGAGAGTACAGAAGGATTTGGGGTTGCTGCGCGCGATGGCGACGCGGCCGCCCTCGCCGAATGACGGATTGGAGTGAACGCGCCTAGTTTGCGCCGCTGAGTTTCAGCTCGCGCGCGAGGATGCCCATGTCCTTGTCGCCGCGGCCGGAGACGTTGACGACAAAGATGTCTTTGGGCAGCGAGGTGGGCGCGAGGCGGATGGCTTCGGCGACGGCGTGCGCGCTCTCGAGCGCGGGCACGATGCCTTCGGTGCGGGCGAGCATCACGGTCGCGTCGAGCGCCTGCTGGTCGGTGGCGGAAGTGTAGGTGGCGCGGCCGGAGTCGTGCATTGCGGCGTGCTCGGGGCCGACGGAGGCGTAGTCGAGTCCGGCGGAGACGGAGTGAGTGAGTGAGACCTGGCCGTGCTCGTCCTGCAGCACGTAGGAGAAGGTGCCCTGCAGCACACCGGGCGCGCCGCCGCTAAAGCGGGCTGCGTGCTCGCCGAGCCCGGTGGAGCGGCCGCCGGCTTCCACGCCGATGAGCTTTACCTGCGGATCGCGCACGAAATCGTAGAACGCGCCCATGGCATTGGAGCCGCCGCCGACGCAGGCGATTACCGCCGACGGCAGGCGGCCTTCCTTCTCGATGATCTGGCGGCGAATTTCTTCGCCCGTGATGCGGTGGAAGTCGCGCACCATGGTGGGGTAGGGGTGCGCGCCGAGCACGCTGCCGAGCAGGTAGTGCGTGGTGCGCACGTTGGTGACCCAGTCGCGCATCGCTTCGTTGATAGCGTCCTTGAGCGTCTTTGAGCCGGAGCTGACGCCGCGCACCTCCGCACCGAGCAGACGCATGCGGTAGACATTCAGCTCCTGCCGGCGCATGTCCTCTTCGCCCATGTAGACGACGCACTCCATGCCGAGCAGCGCGCAGACGGTGGCGGTGGCGACGCCGTGCTGGCCGGCGCCGGTTTCCGCAATGATGCGGTGCTTGCCCATGCGCTGCGCGAGCAGTCCCTGACCGAGGCAGTTGTTGATCTTGTGCGCGCCGGTGTGGAGCAGGTCTTCGCGCTTGAGATAGATCTTTGCGCCGCCGAGGCGCTCGGTAAGGCGCTGCGCAAAATAGAGTGGCGTGGGCCGGCCGGCGTAGTCGCGCAGCAAGGAGTCGAGCTCCGCGTGGAAAATGGGATCAGCCTTGGCCTGCTCCCAGGCGCGCTCCAGCTCTTCGAGCGCCGCCATGAGGGTTTCGGGAACGTAGCGGCCGCCGTAGTCGCCAAAGCGTCCGGGACGGGTTTGGGTCGCGCTTTCCATGCTTCTAGAGTAACGCGCTGCTGCTATCGCCGCGGCCCGCGCCCCTGCTTCTTCCCCGGCTTCGTTGCGGGTTTCATCTGGGCGAAGGTGCCGCGCGCATTGCGGATGAAGGCAGCGACGAGGGTGGGGTCCTTGCGGCCGGGCGCGGCTTCTACGCCGGTGGCCACGTCGACGCCCCAGGGAGCGAGAGTGCGGATGGCTTCCGGCACATTGTTGGGATTGAGGCCGCCAGCGGCGATGAGGCGGAGCCGCGGCGCGGCGCGGCGAAAGATATGCTGAGCGGCCTGCCAGTCGTAGCGCGTCCCGGTGCCGCCGTGGCCGATGGGGCTGCGGGAATCGATCAGCAGCGCGTCGATGGCGCCGTCGGCCGCGTCGCGCGCAATGGCTTCAATCTGCGGCTCCATGTCATCGCTGAACGCCAGGACGGCGAGGATGCCGAGCGGGAAGGCCTGCGGCTGCTGGGCGAAGTGCGCCCGCAGACGTCGCGGCAGCTCGGGATCATTGTTGGCGTGAAGCTGCACGCCGGTGAGGTCGGCATCGCGCACCGTGGCGACGATCTCTTCGAAGCTGGGATCCACAAACACGCCGTAGCGCTCAACGTTTCGCGGCAGATGCTGCGCGATGGCTCGCGCCTGCTCCACGGTGACCTGGCGCGGACTGGGAGTGAAGATGAACCCGACAGCGCTGGCGCCGCTAGCGGCGGCGTGTTGGGCATCGGCGAGGGAGGTATTTCCGCAGATTTTGATCCACATAGTGAGTAGAACTCAGGCGGGAATCGCGTATTCCCGCGCGGCCGCGATCCAGGATGCGAGGGCGCGGCCGGGATCGGGCTGACGCATAAAGGTTTCTCCGATCAGGAATGCGGAGTAGCCGGCGCTGCGCAGGCGCGCGTAGTCGGCGGGATCGCCGATGCCGCTCTCCGCCACCAGCAGGGCGTCGGCGGGCAGTTCCGGACCGAGGTCAAGCGAGGTCTCCAGGCGCAACTCGAAGGTGCGGAGATCGCGATTGTTCACTCCGATCATCGCGGCGCCCAGATCGCGGACGCGATGCGCTTCTTCCCGAGTGTGCACCTCGCAGAGTACATCGAGTGCGTAGTCGCGGGCGGCGGCAGCGAGCCGCTGCAATTCGTCGTCGCTGAGCGCGGCGGCGATGAGCAATACAGCGTCGGCTCCGTAGGCGCGGGCTTCGACGATCTGGTACTCGTCCACGATGAAATCCTTGCGGAGGCAGGGAAGTGTTGTGGCCTGAGACGCGGAGCGCAGATTTTCGAGGCTGCCCTGGAAGAACGGCTCGTCGGTGAGCACAGAGAGCGCCGCCGCACCGCCGGCCTCGAGGACGGGCGCGAGCGCGGGCACGGAGAAGTCGGGACGGATCAGGCCCTTGGAAGGCGACGCTTTCTTGAGCTCGGCGATGACGGCAGGACCCCGGGCGGCGCAGGCGCGCAGTGCCGCGGCAAAACCGCGCGGAGTGTGTTGTTGCGCGCGCTGCTCGAGGGCCGCGCGCGGCGTCTGCTGCCTGCGGCGGGCGAGGTCTTCTCGGGTGCGCGAGACGATACGATCCAGGATCTGCGGCTGGGCGGGACCGGCGGTTGCGCCGGAGGGGATCGGCATCTTCAAGGGGAAATCCTTTCTATTGAGTATATCGGGTGAAAAAGAACGAGCCGTGACCACAGATACTTTTGAGTTGTCGGGCGGCAGGCGTATGCTCGAACCCATTTCAAGGGGACAGGAGACCATGGTGGAGACAGCCAAGCCGAGGATTCTCTGCCTTGATGATCAACCAGAGAACCTTGCGGTGCGGAAGGTCCTGCTGGAGCAGTTTGGCTGTGAAGTGGTGACCGTCACCAACTCTTCTTCATGCCTGCACCGGGTGGTGCAGGAGACGTTTGACCTGGTGCTGCTGGATTATCACCTTGCGGAGGAAGTGACGGGCGAGGATGTGGCTAGGGACATTGCCGCGCTTCATCCCGACATGCCGATGGTGATGCTGACCGGCGATCCGAAAATTCCGAAGAGCGCCTGTGAATGCGTTGACAAAGTGCTGATCAAGGGATCGAGCGGTCCGGCGGAGCTGCTGGACACGATTCAGACACTTCTGCCGAGGGGCAGGATCAAGCCACGGCGCGAGTTCATTGTGCCGGCACCGCTCTCCAAAACCTCCTAGACAATCTCCGGCTCTCCTGATCAGACTTCCTCAGGTGTGAACCGCTCTTCCTCAGCCGTGTTCACGCGCAGCAGGAAATCGCGCAGAACACGGGCATTTGCCAGCGTGTTTGCCTCGTTATCGCGGATCCTGGCCTCCGTGTCGCTATGCCGGTCATCTGCTGCTCGATCGGCCATGCGCCGGTAGAGGGAAGCGCTCTCTTCTAAAGCGCGTAACGCCGCCCACAGGCAGCTTCGACGGCGTGGCGCTGTTCTGCGTCCAGGTGCCGCGCGGTAAATGCGTGCCCGACCCTGCAGCGGAAGCGCAGGAAGCCACTCTCCTCAAGCTCCCACAGCACACCGCCGCAATCCGGACAGGCGAAAGCGGACGGCTTTCCGGGACGATCTTCGCTATCCACTGCCGACATATCGAGCTCCGCAATCTTGATTTCCTTGCCCGTTTGTCTGTCCCGCAAATCGCCGGGCGGCCGATTGGGCAGCTCTTCTCCGATCATTTGCATCAGCCTGCCCGCGATCTCCGGCAGGGGCAGCACCGTGGCGCTGGGCACCTGTTCCAGAGCGCTGGCCGGCATGGAATCGAACATGGCGGTCTCCGGTTCCTGAACGATCGAAGAGCCGCCATAGGCGTGCACGACCATCAGGCCGGATGTGCCATCGTCCAGCAAACCGGTGAGAATGACGCCGATCACACGACGGTTATAGGATGGCGCCGCCGACCGGAACAGGGGATCGATGGCCGGCCTGTGGAGGTTCTCACGTGGCCCCTGAATGACGCGGATGAGGTCTTCTTCCACAATCATGTGGTAGTTCGGCGGTGCGACATAGACGTGTCCGGGTTGGATGAGTTCACCGTCAGCCGGGTGGGAGACGGGGAGCCGGCCGGCGCGTTCCAGAATGCGGGGGAGAAGACCGCCCGGATGACCTGAAGTGTGGACACCGATTGGCACGGCCGCATCGAGATTTGACGGCCAGTCGGCCAGCAATTGCTGCAGCGCTCCGATTCCGCCGGCGGAGATGGGCCACTGGGGGAAGTCCTCAACCGATTGGGATGTCCAGCGCTACATTTGAGATACCTTGCGCATCTCACTCACCGCGCGGGTTACAGTGATTGCATTCTCGTCGCGAATCGGGGTTGAGCGCTGGGGGAAGATTATGAACGTGAATGCGAGGTGGGGGTTGTAAGCTCGTCGCGCAGGTTTTTCGCTCTTCCCCGGGGAATCCGGATATGGCTTCTTCCAAGCGAAATCGCAAAGCAAATCAGACCGTAGAAGCAGAGGGCGCCGGCGACATGCCGGAGAAGCGGACTGCGAAGAGTGAAGGGGAG
>DASVAI010000422.1:0-10822 GCA_036376445.1 Acidobacteriaceae bacterium | reverse complement strand
CGCGGACCGAAAAACAGCTCCGTCCTTCGATCTCATGAGCGACACCGGAAAGAAGATTCCGCTCTCCGATTACCGGGGCGAGGTCGTCCTGCTCAATTTCTGGGCTACCGATTGCGGCGGATGCGTGCTGGAAATTCCCTGATTCATCGCGCTCCAGAGCGCCTATCGCGACCAAGGCTTCACCGCGGTCGGTGTCTCGATGGATGTGTTGTACGAAAATCTCAAGAATGCCGACGAGGCATGGAGCAGGGTCAGGCCCTTTGCCGCAAGCCACAAGATGAATTACCCAATCCTCATGGGCGACCAGGCGGTCTCCAACGACTATGCGCTGAAGGCCTACCCGGCCACCTACCTGATCGACAAGTCCGGAAGGATCGCCGCACAGTATGTGGGAGAGCTGGTCAATAAGGACAACGCCGAGGCGAATCTGAAAAACCTGCTATCGGAACATAACTGACAGCGCCAGCAGCCACCATCTCTCCACGTGCTCCGAAATGAACGACCTGAGTCGTCATGACCATACCTGAGAGGACTTACCGGGCTGAGGCGACTATGGCGCATTCAGCTTCTGAATTGCTTCCCGTAGAACCTCTTCCCGCTGTGGTCCCCTTTGCTTCGCAGCCTCAACAACCGTCTGCCCTTTGTTGTTGCGGATGGTCAAGTCGGCTCCATGCGCAATGAACAACGGTATCGCCTTATCGTCCACCGTCGTGAAGATCGGTGTCTCGCCATCGTTGTTCCGCGCGTTCACATTCGCTCCCAGCTTCAGCAGCTCCTCTTCCACGTCGGTAAGGAACGTCTCATGCAGCGGAGTGTTCCCGTCATTGTCGCGCGCATTCACGTCCGCGCCCGCCTCCGCAAGCAGGCGCACGCATTCCACCCGCGCGCCATCCTTATCGCTCACTCGATAATCGCCCGCAGCGAATATCGCCGTCTTCCCCTCATGGTCCCGCGACTCCAGCTTCGGCCCATAGCGCAGGATCTCCCGCACCATTTCAGGGTTTCCAGATTCAGCGGCGTCGATCAAGACGCTCCCCGCACCGGGGCCTTGTATGGTCATGCCGCCTGCGCTTTCCACCACCGTGAGCTTGCTCAAATCTGCGTTTGGATTCGCGCCATAGGCGATGAGCGACCGGACCGCGGCCACCTCCCCCGAAGCTGCTGCATTTTTAAGCGCCAGGTCCTTGTCTTTCTGATCGTTCTCGCTCGCCCCTGCGTCGATCAGCAGTTGCAGCACATCCGGATGACTGCTCGCCGATGTAAGCCGCCCTTCTGGGCCATCTTGGAATGATGGTGGTTCTTTGGACTTCGGTGCGGTCAACCGTTGCAGTGGCACACCCGTCTCCAATAGATCTCGCACGGTCGCGGTCTGCCCGCGGCGAGCGCTCTCCTTCAGCATTCTCTGGGCGTCATAGCTGTGAAAGTTGAAATGCTCCGCCTCGAGCGCAGCCACCAATCCGTCGCTGCCCTCCACCCACCGTTGCGTACGAGCGAATGTATCAACGTCGTCCTCCAGCTCGGAGATGATTGCCGGCATTCCCACCCACGAGCCCAACATAATCCTCCACCTGCTTCGTATGTCCGTCGATCGAGATTCCCATGAGGTAGGTGGGATTGTCTGTGACTCCGGCGCGATACACCGGCTCCATCGAATAGAAATCCGCGGCAATAAAGCGTTTTGCCAGCTCGCGTACGTCGTCCGCGCTCACGGAGTCTGTGTGCTTCCCCTCAGCCACGACGAAATACTTTCCGTCGAACGCAATACCGCCCGTCCCGGCTGAGACTCTGGACCCAGGACAGGTGCCGAAGCACCCCGTTCTCTCTAGCGTGATCGTCACGGCGGAATCAGATCGCAGCGCCGGCGCGGCTACATGTTTCGTCGGCAATCGCTCCGGTGGAACAAGGTCGACATACTCGTCCACCTCTGCCGTCACTGCCCTTCCGCCTTGCGCGAATGGCGTGAACTTCCACTGGCGCACCTCGTCCTGCGCCTGCTGCCATTGATCCATATCTTTGGGATCACCGCTCGGCTTGACATCAACCACATCGCCCGCCGGAGATACCGTTAGCTCGAGTTGAAGTTGGTGGAAGCCCTCGTCTACGCCCGCGAGTGGGATTGTTCGGCGATGCGGTTTTATTTCATGAGACCGCGCGGCATCATAGTCGAAGGAAGGATAAACAGGCTTCTTATCGCCGGCCGACGCCGCAATAACAAAGCCGCAAGGGAGAAGGCATAACACGGTGATGTGGAGAGAGCCGCGCATCACGGCGATCCTACAAGGGCGCTTCATACTAGAGGCTGACAATAGACAGCCGCCAGAAACTAAAGGCTCATGCGTTCCCAAAATAATGCTTGGTCAGGCTCTTACCCCATGTCACCGCTGACACCTTTAGGAGCTGCTTGAGCTACTGCGGCTTCGCCGCCTCCCCGTTCGCCTTTTCCGCCTCCCGCGCAGCCTTGTCCTGCTCCTTGGCCGCCTTATCCGAATGCTTCTGTGCCTTCGCGGCTGCCTTGTCGGATTCCTGGTTATGCTTCAGTTCCTTCTTCTCGCGCTTCTTTTCCTGCTTGTACTCCTTCTTCGTGTGCGGCTGCGGATTCTGCACCTCGCCGCTCTGATCGGTTGGCGGTGCTGTCTGCTGCACTCCGATCGCCGGCATCGCGAATCCCACTCCCAGGCAAAGTGTCGCTATCGCAATCCATCTCCCGTTCACCATCGTTTTCTCCTTCCCTAAATGGGATGCGAGCGAAACAATCCATTAAAACTTGCCATTTAATTGCGCCCGATTTTCTACAATAGAAATAGGGGGCAAAGTCGCCTCTCTCTTTTTCCTCCTCTGCAATCAGGAATCGAATCGGACATCGCGACCGGCCGCCGAGGCTGGACTGCCTGCTGTTTCGAATTGGAGAACAGACAAGTTCCTTGGGAATGAGGACTTTAGCGATAAGTGCTTTGATATGACGACTTAGCCGTGGGGAGATAGCCTAAACCCATGAAATAGGATGAGTTACAAGCCAAGCTCCGGTGACGGGAGGGGGATGGGGGGGTACCCCCATCGCCGACAAAGGTGCCTCGTGAGCGACCCTAGGAAGCGAACCCATCGACTCCAGCCACCAGCGCAATAGCCTGGACAGCGAGCCCCTAAATGTTGATCGCCATTCCCTCCACCGCGCCAAAACCGTCCAGCATCGCCTCGGCCAGCGTCGGATGCGCGTGGATGGTGAACATTATCTCGTCGATGGTCGCCTCCAGCTCCATCGCCGTCACTGCCTCTGCGATCAACTCCGTCGCCTGCGCCCCGATGATGTGCACGCCCAGCACCTCGCCGTACTTCGCGTCGGCAACCACCTTCACGAAGCCCTCGTGCTGGCCCACGATCGACGCCTTCGAGTTCGCCGAGAACGGGAACTTGCCGACCTTCACAGCGAGCCCCTTCTCCTTGGCCGCGGCCTCGGTCAGCCCCACGCTGCCGATCTGCGGCTCGCAGTAGGTGCACGCCGGAATCCGCTCGCGCTTGACCGGCCGCGCCGGCCGCCCGGCGATCTTCGTCACCGCGACGATGCCGCTCATCGACCCCGAGTGCGCCAGCTGCGGCAGCCCGGCCACCACGTCGCCAATCGCATACACCCCCGGCTCCGCCGTCTCCATCCACTCGTTCACATAAACAAACCCGCGTTCGAGCTTCGCCTTCGTCTTGTCGAGACCGACGCTCTCGGTGCGCGGCGCGCGTCCCACCGCAACCAGCACCTTCTCCGCTTCCTTCACCTCCGGCTTGCCGTCCGCGCTGGTGAAGCTGACCTTCACGCCGTCGTTGGTCCTCTCTACCTTGTCGACCTTGGCCCCCACATGCGACTGGATGCCCCGCTTGCGGAACACCCGCGCGAGCTCCTTGCTCACGTCCTCATCCTCGTTCGGCACTAGCCGCGGCAGGTACTCGACGATCGTGATCTCCGACCCGAAGCTCCTGAAGATGGACCCGAACTCGACGCCCACCGCGCCTGCGCCGATCACCACCAGCGACTTCGGGATACGGTCGATGCTCAGGATCTCGATGTTGGTCAGGATGCGATCGTCCGCCTTGAGGCCCGGCAGCAACTTAGCATCGGAGCCGGTAGCAACGATCACGTTCTTGGCCTGCACCTGCGTCACCTTGCCGTCGGTGACCTTCACCGACACGGTGTGGACGCCGCCCTTGGCGCCGCCCGTCAGGCTACCCGTGCCCGGTATCACGGTGACCTTGTTCTTCCGCATCAGGAAGTCCAGGCCCTTCACGTGCTTCGCGACGATCTGATTCTGGCGGTCTAGGATGGCCTTCCAGTTCAGCGTCACCTCACCGACGCCTTCGATGCCGTACTCCTTGGCGTGCTTCAGGTGGTCGTACACCTCGGCGTTGAATAGGATGGCCTTGGTCGGAATGCAGCCCACATGCAGGCACGTTCCGCCCAGCTCCGGCTCACGCTCGATCAGCGCCACCTTCAGCCCTAACTGCCCGCCGCGGATTGCCGCCGTATACCCCGCCGGCCCTCCGCCAATCACCGCCACGTCATAAATCGTCTCTGCCAAAATGTTCGCTCCTCTTCATTTCGTCAACAGTCCTGCCCGCCGTCAAACACATCATTCTACGCGCATATGACACACTAACCCTGTGCATCAGCATCCGGCCCGCCCGCATCTGGCCACGCTGCTTGAGGACTTCCGCCGCCGCGGCCAGGACCGCGCGGTCGTCACCCACACCGGCAACCGCAGCCTGCCCACGACCTACGCGGAACTCGCCGAGCTGAGCGCATGTTACGCCGCAGAGTACAGACTGCACGGCATCGCACCCGGCGATCGCATCCTCCTCTGGGGCCAGAACTCCGCCGAGTGGATCGCCGCATTCTTTGGCTGTGTGCTACGCGGCATCGTCGTCGTCCCACTCGACGCCGCTGGCGACGCACGCTTCGCCCAGCGTGTGCTTTCGGAAACCACGCCGCGGCTTCTCGTCGGTGATCCTGCGCTGCTCCAGAAGCTCCAGGCATCTGATGCCCCGGCCCTGCCGCTCGATGCAACCGGCCTGCCCGCTCCGGACTACACGCCTGCACCCGATCTGAACCGCAGTACGCCGCTCCAGATTATCTTCACCTCCGGCACCACCTCGGAGCCAAAGGGCATCGTGCACACCCACGGCAATGTGCTGGCCTCGCTCGATCCCATCGAGCGCGAGATCGCAAAATACCAACAGTACGCGCGCTTCTTCCACCCGCTGCGCTTCCTGCATACCCTGCCCCTCTCGCATGTCTTCGGCCAGTTCATGGGCCTCTGGGTGCCGCCCCTGCTCGCCGCTGAGGTCCACTTCGAAGCGCGCTTGAACGCGCCCAGGCTCGCGCAGCTCATCCACAATGAGCGCATCTCTGTGCTCGCCGCAGTGCCGCGCGCGCTGGAGCTGTTGCGCAGCCATCTCACACGGCTCGATCCATCGCTTACGACGAGGTTGGAGGCCGCTGAGAATGTCTCCGCGCTAAAGCGCTGGTGGCACTTCCGCCGGCAGCATCGTCTCTTCGGATGGAAGTTCTGGGCGTTCGTGTGCGGAGGCGCGACGCTCCCTGCCGATCTGGAGCAGTTCTGGACCCGGCTCGGCTTCGCGCTTGTGCAGGGCTATGGCATGACCGAGACCACCGCGCTGGTCACGCTGAACCATCCGTTCCACACGGCACGTGGCAGCATCGGCAAGCCGCTTGCCGGTCGCGAAGTCCGCGTGGCCGAAGACGGCGAGATCCTCGTTCGCGGAGAATCGATCGCCGAAACAGAATGGCGGAGCGGCCGCCCGCAGGCGCGCACGTCGGATGAAGGTTGGCTCCGCACCGGCGACCTTGCAGCCCGCAACGAGCAGGGCGAGCTCGTCTTCGCCGGGCGCAAGAGCGACATGATTGTCACCGCCGCAGGTCTGAATGTGCATCCGCAGGACCTCGAAGCCGCACTCAGCCGGCAGCCCGGCGTGCGCGATGCCTGCGCATTCGCCTTCGATAGCGGCGCTGGACCGCAGCCCGCGGCGGCGTTGCTGATGCAGGACGCATCGCAGGCTGATGCAGCCGTCGCCGACGCGAACGGCGCCCTTGCCGACTACCAGCAGATTCGCCGCTGGCTGCTCTGGCCAGATGCGGATTTCCAGCGCACAACGACCGGCAAGGTGAAACGCCGTGAAGTGGCGGCGCGCGCCGCACTCGCCTTCCGCTCGACCGGCGAAGTCAGCCCCGGCGACGATCCGCTGATTCAGGCGCTGCGCGCCATGCCCGGTGCACGCGTGGAAGACGTCTCAGACCAGAGCCGGTTGAGTGAAGACATCGGCCTGGACAGCCTGGGTCTGGTGGAACTGCAGAGCGCAATGGAACAGTTGTTCGCGATCGAGATCCCCGAAGATGCATGGCAGCGGGCGCGAACAGTGGGCGACCTGCGCGCGTTCATTGCAACTCGCATCGAAACCGCGAAGGGGGCTTTGACTGGGAGCGCGGCTGCTCGATCACCCGCGCTGGCTCCGGTAAGCAGGAACACCGTAACGGACGAGACGATCTACCCGCGCTGGCCGTGGAGCGCGCCGGTCCGCTGGTTGCGGATCGCCTTCCTCGAATGCGTCTCGATCCCACTCACGCGCCTGCTGCTCTCCCCGCGTGTGGAGCATCCCCGTGTCATTGCCCCGCAGAAGCCGATGCTCATCATAGGCAATCACGTCACGGCATTCGATGTGCCGCTCGTTCTGTATGCGCTGCCGCCGCGCATCCGGCGGCACACGGCAGTTGCGATGGCCGGCGGCCTCCTGACCGGCTGGCGCCATGCGCGGGTCGAGCGGCACCCGTGGCTCCGTCCGCTGACGCCGATTGCCTACTGGCTGGTCACCGCGCTCTTCAATGTCTTCCCGCTGCCGCAGGGCACGGGCTTCCGCCGCAGCTTCGCACACGCGGGCGCAGCGCTGGACCAGGGCATGCACGTCATCCTCTTTCCGGAAGGCCGCCGCTCCGCCGAGGGAACACTTGCGGCCTTCCAGTCAGGCATTGGGCTGCTGGCGCGTGAGTCGTCCGCATCTGTATTGCCGGTTGTGATGGCTGGTCTAGGAGAGCTGAAGCAGCGCAAACGGCGGTGGTTTCGATCCGGTACGGTGACGATTCGCGTTGCCGAGCCGATCGCAATGAAACCGGGAGAATCGCCGCAGGACTTCACCGTGCGGCTGGAAGCGCAGATGCGCGGAATGCTCGCGCAGGGCCGATGATTACAGCAGCCGCGCGGCTTCCTTGGCGAAGTAGGTAACGATGAAGTCCGCGCCTGCGCGGCGGATCGAGATCAGCGATTCGAGCGTGGCGCGCTCGCGCTCCAGCCAGCCGCGCTCAAAGGCGGCGTGCATCATCGAGTACTCGCCCGAGACCTGGTATGCGCCCATCGGCACATCGAAGCGTCCACGCGCTACGTGAATCACGTCGAGATACGGCATCGCCGGTTTCATCAGGATCATGTCCGCGCCCTCGCCCAGGTCCTGCTCGATCTCGCGCATCGCCTCGCGGAGATTCGCACCATCCATCTGATACGTCCGGCGATCCCCGAACTGCGGCGCCGAATCTGCCGCTTCACGGAAGGGGCCGTAGAAGGCGGAAGCGGACTTCGATGCATAAGACAGAATCGGCACCTGCTCAAAGCCGTCCTCGTCCAGCTCATCGCGGATCGCCGCAACCCGGCCGTCCATCATGTCCGACGGCGCGACGACGTCCGCGCCAGCCTCGGCGAGAGACGCCGCAGTCTTAGCCAGAAGATCGAGTGTTGCATCGTTGTCGACGTGGAACTCGTCGCCGCTGCTGCGCTCGACCACGCCGCAATGGCCGTGCGACGTGTACTCGCACAGGCAGACATCCGCGATCAGCACCAGCTTCTTCGCCGCCGCGCTCTGCTTCAGCGTCCGCAGCCCCTGCTGCGTGATCCCATTGGCGTCATAGGCCCCGCTGCCCTGCTCGTCCTTTGTCTCCGGTAGTCCAAACAGCAGCAGTCCGCCAAGTCCAAGCGACGCGGCTTGCTCGGCCTCTTTCACCGCTTCGTCGATCGACAGGTTGTACACACCGGGCATGGACTTTACCTCTCGCCGCACCCTTTCACCCGGGCAAAGGAAGAGCGGATAGATCAGCGCACCAGGGTGAAGATGCGTCTCGCGGACGAGCGCGCGTATGGGCGCGGTAGTGCGCAGGCGGCGAAGGCGGGTCTGCGGGAACTCCATGACTGCATTCTAACTACCCGGTCACGGTAGAGTGGGGATGTGAGCCTGTTGCCCGCCGTTCCAGAACCGGTCGCCGACTTCAGCCCCGCTACGCTGGAATGGGAGCCGCTACTCGCGATGGTTGCGCAATATGCCACCGCGGCCGTGACGCGTGAGTGGCTGGCCGCGCTCGTGCCTTCGGCTTCCAGCGCATGGGCTGCGCAAGAGCATCTGTCCACGGCGGAGATGCGTGCCTGCATCGCCGCGGGTGTGCGACCGGCGCTCGCAGCGCTTATCGATCCCCGCACCATGCTGGCGAAGGCGCGGATCGCAGGCACTGCCCTCGAGACTGAAGAACTGATGCACCTGCTCGCGCTCGGCGACGACATAGTCGCCTGGCATCACGCCATGCTGGAACCCTCGGAACAGCTTGCGCCACGCATTCCAGCGTTGCGCGCGATGACTGAGCCATTGCGCGGCAATCAGCTTGCGCCTCTGATCCGCTCCTTGCGCACGCGGCTCAATCCGGACGGCACGCTGAACGACAATGCATCGCCTAACCTGAAGCGCATCCGCCGCGACATCGAGCGGCAAAGACATGCCATCGAGAGCAGCCTGCGGCAGGCGTTGCGGCGATTCTCCGGCGAGGGCTCGACGCAGGAAGACCTGATCACCATTCGTGGTGAGCGCTTCGTCATTCCGGTGAAAGCCGAGTGGAAGCGGCGCATTCCCGGCGTCGTGCATGGGGCCAGCAGCAGCGGACAATCCGTATTCGTCGAGCCGCTCGAGACCATCGAGCAGAACAACGAGCTCATCCGGCTGCTCGATGAGGAGCAGGCGGAGGTGCATCGCATCTTCGTGCAGATGAGCGGCGAGATCGGGCGGGAGTCGAATGCGCTCTCAATCGGCGCGGCGATCCTGGCGGAAGTAGATGCATTCCACGCACGGGCCCGATTCGCGCAGGAATACGACTGCACTGCGCCTAACTTCACAGGCGATGATGCGCCGGAATTCGTGGTTCAGAAAGGACGTCATCCGCTGCTTGAGCGGCGGCTGCGACGGAGCGGCGGGACTATCGTTCCGCTCACGCTCGGCCTGGAGCCGGAGAAGAGGCAGCTCATCATCAGCGGTCCGAATACCGGGGGCAAGACGGTCGCGCTCAAGACTGCCGGGCTCCTTGCCATGATGGCGCAGGCGGGCATTCCGGTGCCCGCGGAGCGCGTGGTATCGCCACTCTTCCGCTGCTTTCTGGCAGACATCGGTGACGCACAGTCCATCGAGCAGAACCTGTCCACCTTCTCCGCGCATATCGTGAACCTGAACCGCATCGCGGCCGTGGCGAACGAGCATTCGCTGGTATTGCTGGATGAGCTGGGCGCGGCGACGGATCCGGAGGAAGGCGCCGCGCTCGCCGTTGCGATTGCCGATCACTTCCTGAAGGCGCGCGCGTGGACGATCATCTCCACACACCACACCTCGCTCAAGGTATATGCGGCGCAGCATGAGGGCGTGCTGAACGCCGCAGTCGGCTTCGATGAGCACACGCTGGCGCCGACCTATGCGCTGCGGCTCGGCGTGCCGGGCGCTTCGGCGGGCATCAACATCGCGCAGCGGCTTGGGCTCGATCCCCCGATCATCGCGGCCGCACGACAGCAGCTCTCGAGCCAGACCGAGGACATCGCGCACTTCCTCGACCGTCTTCATGCAGACCTTGCGGCGCTCGATCGGGAGCGTGCCGAGCTGCGCCAGCGGGAGACGGAAGTGGAGCGCGAACGGCAGCGGCTCGACGCCGAAGGACTGAAAGAGTGGAAAGCCAAGGTCCGCGAGCTGGAGCAGCAGCTTGCCGCGCTCATGAAGGACTTCGAATTCCGCATGCGCGAGGCGGTGAAGGCGATCGATGATCGCATGCAGCAGCAGAGGCTCTCGAAGGAGGCCGAGCGGCGCATCGCGCGGCTGCGGCGGGAGTTTGCCGAGCAGTTCAACGCCACTGCGGTGGCGCAGCACACCGGCGCGGACAAGGGCGATCCGCAGGCGCAACCGCATGTGGTGCGCCACATCTCTGCCGGCGACACAGTGCGGTTGAAGTCTCTGGGCCGCGTCGCCGTCGTTGAGCGGCAGATCGATGGCGAAAATTTTGAGGTGGCGATCGGGCCGATGAAGATGAGGGTGGCACGGGGTGACGTCGCGGAGGTGATCTCCAGCCGGCGGGCTTTGGCGGAGCTGAACCCGGTGGAGGCGGCGCGGCGCCGGGGGGTCTCGGTCACGATGGCATCCTCCAACGACGATATGCGGGCGGAGCTCAACATCATCGGCCAGACGGTGGCAGAGGCCACGGCCGAGGTCGAGCGCTTCCTGGACCGGGCGTTCCTGGCGGGGCTGCCGCGGGTGCGCATCATCCACGGCACCGGGATGGGCGTGTTGCGCCGGGGCATCCGGGCCATGCTGCAGAACCACCCGCACGTTGCCGGGATTGCCGAAGCGACCCAGGCCGAGGGCGGCGCGGGCGCTACGATCGTGGACGTGCGCCAGTAGCAGCGGGGCAGTAGCGACAGGCCGGGCGCGAGTGGTAATCTTCAGCCGCAATGGTGCGCATCATCACGATCGAGCGCGAGTA
>DASVAI010000420.1:0-14263 GCA_036376445.1 Acidobacteriaceae bacterium | reverse complement strand
GTACATCGCATTCGAGTGGTCGCACAGATGCACGATATCGGCTTTCGCAGCAGCGCGCCGCAACTTCCTGCGGAAGAGCAGGAACTTATCCGTATATCCCAGCCACTTGAAAAAGGGCGAACTCTCTGCAACGCGGTTCCCGAGCACAGCAGGCGGTTGCAGCAGGCGCACCTCATGCCCACGGGCGCGCAGCCCTTTCTCCATCATGGAGGCATACAGTTGCATGCTGTCCTGGCGATCCGGCGCATAGTTGCCAACCAGCAATATCTTCATCGGGCAGTCACCAGGCAGAAATCGAGTCAGCAAAAGTCATGAGATCCAGAGACCCCACTGTGTCGCTCCATCGCGTGGTCACTCGGGATTGAGTGAAATCGAACAGCTTTCTACGCCACTGCCGGTATTCCACTAAAGCATCGCCGGCGATCCGCTCTCTTTCAGAATCTGCAGAAGATAGCTGCCATAACCGCTCTTTACCAGGGGAGCAGCCAATGCCTCAAGCTGCTCCGCTGAGATATAACCCATGCGATAGGCCACCTCTTCCGGACATGCAATCTTGAGCCCCTGGCGTTTTTCGAGTGTCGCAATGAACAGCGAAGCATCCAGCATCGAGTCATGCGTGCCAGTGTCGAGCCAGGCCATGCCACGGCCGAAGCACTGGACCTTCAACTTCCCCTTCTTCAGATAAATCCGGTTTAGATCGGTAATCTCGAGTTCCCCTCGCGCCGAGGGCCTTAGCGACTTTGCATACTCCACTACGTTGCGGTCGTAAAAATAAAGTCCGGTTACTGCGAATCGCGACTTCGGCGTGGCCGGCTTCTCCTCAAGACTGATCGCGTTCGCGCCCGCGTCGAACTCCACGACACCATAGGCTTCCGGGTTTTGCACCGGATATGCAAACACAACTGCTCCGTCCCTGATCTGCGCTGCCTCCTGCACCATGCTTGCCAGGTCGTGACCGTGGAAGATGTTGTCCCCCAGTACCAGCGCGCATGGCTCTCCGGCTGCAAATTGCTCCCCAATGAGAAACGCCTGCGCCAGACCCTCCGGCTTTGGCTGCTCCGCGTACGAGATTGATAAACCCAACTGGCCGCCGTCGCCCAGCAGGTCGCGAAAGCGGGGAAGATCATGCGGCGTGGAGATTACGAGAATCTCCCGTATTCCGGCTAGCATCAACGTGCTCAACGGGAAGTAAATCATCGGCTTGTCGTAGACAGGGACGAGCTGTTTGGAAACCGCGAGCGTTACAGGGTAAAGACGAGTGCCAGATCCTCCGGCAAGAATGATTCCCTTCAATGTGCGCTCCCGGCTGCAGTCATTTGTCCTGCCCTGCCCGTATAGTTGCGGTCAATCCACTCGCGGTAGGCGCCGCTCGTGATCGCTTCAACCCAGGGCATGTTGGCCAGGTACCACTCCACGGTTTTGCGAATACCACTGGAAAAGCTCTCTTCAGGTTTCCAGCCAAGCTCGTTCGTGAGTTTGCTGCAGTCAATCGCGTAACGGCGATCGTGGCCTGGACGATCTTTGACGTACGTGATCAGCTGGCTATGGGGAGCGTCTGCGGGATCTTTCTCGTCGAGAATTTCGCAGATCGCCTGCACCACCGCGATATTCGACATCTCGTTCAGGCCGCCCACGTTGTAAGTCTCACCAATACGCCCCTTGGACAGCACGGTTGTGATCGCGGAGCAGTGATCGGCCACGTAAAGCCAGTCCCGCACATTCAATCCGTCGCCGTACACGGGCAGCGGCTTTCCGTTCAAGGCATTCAGCACCATGAGTGGGATAAGCTTCTCCGGAAACTGCAGCGGCCCATAATTGTTCGAGCAGTTCGTCGTCAGAGTCGGCAACCCGTAGGTGTGGTGGTAAGCGCGGACCAGATGATCGCTTCCGGCCTTAGATGCAGAGTAAGGGCTATTCGGGCTGTACGGTGTCTCCTCATGAAATGCCGGATCCGAAGCCGACAACGACCCATAGACTTCGTCGGTAGAAACGTGAAGGAAGCGGAATCTCTCGCGCTCGGCGCCCGCGAGCGATCGCCAGTGCTCCAGCGCGGCATCAAGCAGACGGAACGTTCCGACAACGTTGGTCATTACAAAGGATTCCGGGCCAAGGATCGATCGATCGACATGACTCTCAGCGGCGAAATGCACGATCGCGTCCGGCCTGTATTCCGCCAGCAGCTTTGCAACCAGCGAACGGTCCTCAATACCAGTCTGCACAAACCGGTATCGCGGACAGTCCTCCACCGGCGCCAGGCTTTGCAGGTTGCCTGCATAGGTCAGCTTGTCGAGATTCAGTATCTGATCACCGGCCGCGATACGGGCTAGAACAAAATTCGCGCCGATAAATCCGGCGCCCCCGGTTACCAAGAGACGGCTACTCATCGAAAGCTCCTGTTTCGGTCACGACCATAAACCTCATTTCCTTATTTGTTACGCGAAGACCTCTGCGTCCTGGAGCGTCTTGCCTGCGGCGTCTTTTGCCGACAAAATCGACGCTCCCACGTCTGGCCATTGGATTCCAATTTGAGCGTCATTCCACAGAATGCTGCGTTCTCCCTGAGGCGCATAAAAGTCGGTTGCCTTGTACAGCACCTCCGCTACTGGAGAGACCACCAGAAAGCCATGGCCGAAACCGGCAGGAATCCAGAGCATCTGTTTATTGTCTTCGCTGAGCATCCGTCCCGTCCACTGGCCGAAGGTTGGCGAACTGCGCCGCAGATCGACGGCAACGTCGAAAACTTCGCCGCGCACCACGCGAACCAGCTTGCCTTGCGGCTGCATGAGCTGGTAGTGCAGCCCCCGCAGAACGCCGCGTTCCGAGCGCGAGTGATTGTCCTGCACAAAGCTCTCTCGAATGCCGAATTCTCCGAGAGTGCGCTGATTGTAGCTTTCGAAAAAGAACCCTCGGCTGTCCGCAAAAACCCGCGGCTCTAGCAACTTCACCTCGTTCAGTTCTGTGTCATGTATTTTCATGAAGCTCCAGTTAAGCCGCGGTTCCTCGCCGCCATGACGGCATCCAGCTGCGCCTCCCATGCGGGGAGCCGAAAACCGAAATTCGCAGCGAACTTCTCATTGGATAACATGGAGTTCGCCGGACGCGCCGCCGGTGTCGGATAATCCGAAGTGGCAATTGGAATCAGAGCCGGATATGGAGCGGCGGAGCGCCCAAAAATCGCGCGCGCGAATCCATACCAGGTCGTCTCGCCGGCCGCGGTCATGTGGTGCACGCCGCCCGTCCACTTCCCCGCGGCGGCATTCTTCACAATCTGCACCGTCGCTTCGGCGATCGCTCCGGCTGATGTGGGCGCGCCGTGCTGATCAGCGACGATGCGTAATTCCGGGCGCTCGGCTCCAAGCCGCAGCATGGTCTCCAAAAAGTTCGCACCGTGATTGCTGTAGACCCAGCTTGTTCGCAACACCAGACATGACCCACCGGCCTTCGCGATCGCCAGCTCGCCGGCCAGCTTCGATGCGCCGTAAACATTTCTTGGGCCGGTCATGTCCTCTTCGTTGTAAGGGGAGGATTTGGTCCCGTCGAATACGTAATCCGTCGAGTAATGCAGCAACTTCGCGCCCAGTTCCCCAGCTTCAGACGCCATCGCAGCCGGCGCAATGGCGTTGATCGCGAAGCACCTCTCGCGGTCACTTTCCGCTTTATCGACGGCGGTATAGGCAGCGGCATTTACGATGACGTCTGGCCGCACGCTTCGAATCTGCCTGCGCACGCTCTCGGCATCCTCCAGATCGCAGTCCTGTCGCGTTGAAACAACCAACTCGCCGGTCAATGACCCGAGAGCCTGAATTGCATGACCTACCTGTCCATTGCCACCAAATAGGAGTACGCGCATGTCTACCGGCGTTTCGCTCTTAGTAACTGGCGAGACGATAGATGCCGTAAGCCGTGGCCGAGCCAATCGCCGCGCTGATCACCTGCTGCGAATAAATCTTTCGCATGCTGGTCGGCACGAATACGATATCGCCATCAGTCAGTAACATATCCGGGCCTCCGCCATAGAGCACTTTGTCCAAGTCCACCTTTAGCTCTTCCCGCCCCGTCGGCGAGCGCCGTATCAGGCGGGACTGGCCCGCCTTCGCGACGCGGGTTATGCCTCCTGCAAGAGCCACAGCTTCCAGTAGGGTGAGGCGGTTATTGTGCTCCACCTGGTACCCTCCCGGCCGCATCAGCTCCCCGACCATATAGATCACTCCTGAGCGGGCCACAAATATCTTGTCCCCGGGGAGGATCTCCATGTTCCCGTCCTCAATCGACTCAACCGTCTGGGCGCCCACATTGAGAGTGACATGGATAATGTTCTTCTGATCGGCTGCATGCACAATGCTCACCGTACGTGACGCCGAGTCGTTCAGTCCGCCGGCCATTGCCAGCGTGTCGCTCAGCGTCCGCGGAGCCACAATCTGATAGACGCCCGGCGAGCGCACCTCACCCGTAATCGTGATCGTTCGTCGCGTGAACTCGGCAACGAAGACCGTGACCTGGGGATTCACCAATATCTTCGCATCCTTATAACGCTGCGCGACAGCGTCGGTAATCTCCGCAATAGTAAGGCCCGCAACATGAAGCGTTCCAGCCAGCGGCAGCAGGATGTCGCCTTTCTGGTTCACACGAAATCGCCCGGAGAGCTCCGGGGTCTCGAAGATCACGATGTCCAGCAGATCGCCTTCGAGGATTTGCGTGCTTGGACTTGTCTGCGGAATGTCCGTTCCGGTTCCGAAGACGCCGACACGGCCATCGTTCATTGGCCCTGTTCCGGGCACGTTGAGAGGTGTGCTCGGCGCCTGCTCTTGATTGCCGCCGGACTGCCCATACGGATTCGAAACGCCGCCTGTAGGCGCCGCACCGCTCACCCCTCCCGACTCAGCATTGACTTGTTGACCCAGCGTCTGAGCCGGAAGCGTGGTTGTGCTCACACATGAGATTCCGATCCACGCACAAACCGCAAGTGCGAGGCCACGGCCCAAACCTCCCATATCACTTGACCTCTTCATGCACCGATTCGCTCGTATACCCATAACCGTAGGAGTATGGGCCCGAGTAGTCGTAGTAGCTGTCCTTGCGCATGTCGATATCGTTTACGACCGCGCCGAGCAGATGCGCATTCACGCGACGCAGCAGCTCGCGGGTGCGCAGCAGCGCTTTCTTACGCGTCACCCCCGCGCGAACAACGAGCAGGACCGAATCCGCTCGCGCGGCCGGCGCGAGAGAGTCGGACACGGCGAGGATCGGCGCAGTATCGATAATCACGCGGTCGTACTGCTCTGACCATTGCCGCATCATCTCCGCCATTCGATGCGACGCCAGCAGCTCCGCCGGATTCGGCGGCACTGCACCGGCCGGCAGATATGCGAGCGTTGGCACTTGCGATACCGGATGCAGAATCACCGATTCGTCCGTCTGCCGGCTCAACAGATTGGTAAGTCCCTGGGCCGGACGGCGCAACCCGAAAAGCAGATGCAGTGTGCTCCGTCTGAGGTCCGCATCAACAAGCAAAACCTGCTCGCCCCGTTGCGCCAGCATGACGGCAATGTTTGCGGATAACGTCGATTTGCCTTCGGACATGAATGCGCTGGTGATCACCAGCGTGCGCAGCGGATTGTCGATCGCGCTCAACAGGATGGAAGAGCGAAGCGCGCGATAAGCCTCGGCCGTGGGCGAAGCAGGCGCGGTAATCGATATGAGCCTCCGGCGCTCTCCCGGCTCCTCGCCCATATCTTCAGGCCGCGCCGCCCGCGTCGCCGCCTGGAAGTGCGGAATAGCTCCAATCGAAAGCAGCCCGGAGAACAGCTCAACGTCATCGGTGGTGCGCAAGGTGTCATCAAGCGAGTCGAAGATGAATGCGCCCAGCACCCCAACCAGCAGCCCCAGAGCCGCGGCAATGACGACATTCGTATGCACATCAGGCGATACTGGACCGAGAGGCAACAGCGCCTCATCGATGACGCTGACTGAAGCGGTGTTCAGTCCCGCGGCCAGGTTGGACTCCTTCAACTTCAACTGGAGCTGGTCATACAGTTGACGACTGGACTCCGCATCCTGGCGGAGTAGGGCATACTGAGCTGCACCCTCGTTCAGCTTGTATGCATCCTGCATCTGCTGGTCGAGCTGCCTCTGCATCAGGTTCAGCGTGTGGGTTGAGGTGTTGTACTCCTCACGGATGCGCTGTTGCACATTGTGCATCTCGGTGTCGACCTGGTGCTGTACGCCCTCGATCTGGTTGTGCAACTCGCGGACGCGCGGGTAATTCTCTCCATATTTCGTGGTGAGCTGGTCGTGCTGAGCGGTCAGGGTTAACAGCTCGGAACGCAGACTCATCAAGGTGGAGCTTGGCGCAACGCTTGCCACCAGGTCCGGATCATTCAATTCCGCCAGCCGCAACTTGGCTTCACGCACGATACGATCCGCCTGCGCGCCGGCCACCTGGGTGTTGTTCAACCGCAGCCGGTCGAGCTCCAGGTTATCCGCCTGCCCGCCCCCCGAGCCAACATCGATCAGATTGTGTTCCTTCTGATATGCCCCGAGTCGCTGCTGGGCTTCATTAGCCTGCTGTTTCAGCCCTTCCATCTCACTGGCCAGCCAGCGAACGACACGCCCCGTTCCCTCCATATGGTCTTCGAGGTTCCGCTTGAGGTAAACCTCGATGATCATGTTTGGAACGTCCTTGGCTACCTGGGGGCGGGGGTCGTAATACGTGATTGCGACAATGTCGGTCCCGGTAACAGCGGAAATCTTCAACATACCGCGCACCGAACCGATCATCCCCTGCAATTGAGCCGGGGGAAACGCCTCCACCCCCGCGTCAGAAGGCATGTGATCAAAGGCGTCCGGGAACGGACCGCGGTGCTGCAATGCCAGCTCCTTGATCGTGTAAAACACCACGAGGTTGCTCTGCATCCGCGCCACTTCGGTCGGTAGACGAACATCTTCAGAAGAAAGGCTTTCCTGGATAAGATCGCTCAGACCCATGTTGGTCTGCGACGGATTCAAATCGATCGTGGCCGTGCCCTGATAAAGCGGAATGCGTGTCTTTGAGTACGCGTAGCCAACCAGGATGCCGACCAACAGGAAGGCCAGTATCAGCCACTTCCACTTCAGCAGGATGCGACCGATGTCGGAGAGGGACAGACCTTCTTTAACGCCAGACGCGCCAAGCGGGCCCTCTGCCTCGACGGTGATGGGCGTTATCTGATGTGGGGCATCCACCATCGGCGGCGTCTCTCCGGCCCTTCCTTCCACTCTCCCCGGTACGCCCGGGTTCCATGATTTCAGCAGCCCACATTCAAGGCAAAGCCGCGAACGAACGGGAAACAGGCCTTTTCAGGCTCCAGTGCTCCGATACTAACTCAGCAACCATAGTGTTCCCAAGAGAGTTGATGCACCACGAAAGAGGCAGAGAAGCACAGGCTTCCGCGGAACACCAGACTCCTCTCACCGCGTCCTTGTGCCTCAGAGATGCCTCTTTACCGCAACTCTATTTCTCGCGTCTTCAGGACGATGAAATATTCATAGATCGACTGCAGAACCGAGTACGTCAGCCCCGCCCGCCCATCCAGAAAGCCTCCCTTTACCAGGTAGAGGAGCAGGAACTTCGCCAGCGGCCGGCCGGGCAGCCGGTAGAACAGCTCCTTCTGGTGGTAACGACGCTTGTGAAAGTCCGACTCTGTCAAGGCTGCTGTGACAGAAAACCTGGCGCTGCCGCGTCGGCTGGCGAGAATCTGCTGCGCTTCCAGGGTGCTGTAGTTGTTGTGCCGCGCAATCCAGTGGGAAATGCCTTTGGAGAACGGGTAATGATCGAGATAACCAGCCACAGATCTTACAGGCCCGTCGGGAATCGATACGGGATTTACCAGCCGCTCATACCTCATTTTCTCCGGACGAAAAAGCCGCATATAGAAGGCCGAGGCCTGCACGTGCCGGAGCCACGTATCCTGCAGAAAATCTCGCCGCTGAACCCGGAAGGCCACAGCATCGCCTGGTGAACTCACAGCGGTCAGCATCGCATCGTGCAGTTCCGGCGTTGCCCGCTCGTCGGCGTCTACGTAAAAGACCCATGGATGCCGAAAGGACAGGTTCTTCAGCGCCCAGTTCTGGTGCGCCGCCCAGTTGTCGAACTCACGCTCCGTCACCTGCGCCCCCGCGGCGCGCGCGATTTCCACTGTGCGATCCGTGCTCATCGAATCGAGCACCTGCACGTCGTCTGACCACGCGACCGATGCAAGGCAACCAGGCAGATCCTGCTCTTCATTCTTTGTGAGCACCAATACGGAGATACCGCTCATCCGTGCGGAACCTCACGCCGTGCTCGTTCCTTGACCTTCACCGCGGGAACGCCTGCGTAAACGCCCCACGGCTCCAGATCGCGGGTCGCAACGGAACCGAGGCCCAACACCGCTCCATCTCCGACACTGATGCCCGGCGCAACGGACGCTCGAGCGCAGATCCATGAATAAGCGCCCACACGCATCGCAAACGCAATCAGCGGGAAGGCGGGATCGTCGTAGTCGTGCGTTGCGCCGCAGATATAGCTATCCTGCGACAGAATGGCATGCGAACCGAACGTGACGGTGACCGGGTTATAGATTTCAGCTCCATCTGCAGCGGTCACCTGGTCTGCGCAGACCAGGTTCCAAGGAGCCCACACCTTCGATCTCGGATAAAAATGGCAATTCGCGCCCATCCTCGCGCCGAAGCAGCGCAGCAGCATCGCGCGCCAGCCATGCAATGGACGCGGGGATAGTCGATAGAACAGCAGCCGCACCACGTTCCATCCCAACCGGCGTAAGCGGAGATGGAGCGGAAACGCAGGTCGCAGGTAGACGTCCGCATTCCCGGTTGTGATCGTTTCCCCCGCGTTGTATTCGGCCTTATGCGCCATCGAGCCTCATCATAGCGGCAGTTTTGCTTCAAAACCGGGAACGCAATGTGCCAGCGCCTTCCGAAGACCTGCGATATCCTCCGCGAAACTGAAGTCTTCGATCCGCGCCTGCCCTGTAGCGCCCAACTTTGCCGCGAGACCGGGAACACTCAGCACCCGCAGCAGCGCATCGCGCAGAGCGGCAACGTTTCCCACGGGAAACACAGCTCCCGTCTCCCCTTCCCGCACCAGGTCCTCCTGGCAGCCCACGTCATCGGAAACCACAACCGCTCGTGCCGCGTTCATTGCCTCATTGACAACCAGTCCCCAGGGCTCATGCTGCGATGGCAAGACAAAGACGTCACACAGATCGAACAGCCGCGGCAGCTCGGTTTGATTCCGAAAGCCCAGGAAGCGCACGTCTGTATCGCCGCCGGCCTGCTGTTCCAGCCGCTGCCGCTCCTCGCCGTCTCCCGCAACCAGCAGATAGGGCCGCGGCTGAACCAACATACGGTGGGCAGCTATCAGATTCGCGCAGCGCTTGCGCTCCCGGAGTTTGGAAGCAAATAGGACGACCGGGCGTCCAGCCTGAAGCCCCAACTCTTCACGCAACGCATCCCGGCCTGACGCTGCCTCCGCTGCGCGGCGTTTGAAAAAGTTGTTGTCAACTGCATAAGGGACCCTGAATATCGGGATCTCCTCGCCCAGATAATGGCGCCAGTAGCGCGCATTGGCCTGTCCGATCGCCAGAACAGCGCTGATCTGCGGCCTCAATGCGTGAAAGAACAGGTCCTTGGCCAGTAACTTTCGGCCGCGTCGAGGTCGATCGTGCAGCGTCGACTCCGCCCGGAGGAGAACAGGGATACCCAGCATGGCGGCACTGGCGATCACTCGAAGGCTGTTTGCTGTGTTGTAACCATGGCTCCAAACAGCGTCAAAACAACCACGCTGCAGCCGTTCGAAAATCCCATGGTTCAAAGGACGCCAAAAGCCCGGCTCCTGACCCACCTCGCGCCAGCGCGGCAGAAACGACGAGCGGTAGCCCTCAAGCAGCGGCACGTCCCACTCCACTTTGACCCCGAATCCTTCATCCACGTAACCCCGCACACTGTGATCGCTCGCGAAAAAGACTTCCAGGTCGATGTCAGGCTCCCGCGCGATCCGCCGTAGCAGGGGCGCCTGGTACTGGATCGGATGGCTGACGAAATAAGCCAGGCGCAGGGGTTTCGGATGTGTAAACGTGCGTATCTCTTTGCTAAACATGATCGAAGGGCGGGGTTGGGCTGATCTGGCCGAGATATCGAAAACCGATCCTACCATTCGGCTCTCCGTAACTCCTTCTGCAAACATTTCTGCTACGTCGGCGTCCTGGATTGTGGTTACATCGTATCTTGACAAGGCACTCTGAGTGCCCGCAGGGTAAGCAATCCGCTATAGAATGCAGGCACACCGTGACCGACTCATTTGAAAATCCCCCTTCTGACGGCTTGCACCTGTCTCAGGTCGATGAGCCAACAAACTTTGGCCGCCTGGCTTTGCGCGCGATCCTTGCCCTCGTCATTACATCTCTGATCGTGGTCGTCTGGGTGCGCTTCGGCAGGAAGACGCCCGTGGCTACGGGCGATATTGCAAAGCTCGCAATTTATCCAGTGCAGGCGAGAATCACGGGAGGCGCGGCCGGTACGCCTGGCATGCAAGGCCAGGACGAGGTCATCAACCAGCTATTGGTGTTCGCCCATGTGCGGCTTCACAATCCGAACTCTTCTCCCATTACGATCGTCGACGACTGGGCTGTCGTGACACTGCCGGACGGCCAAACGCGTCGCAGCCTGGGAGCCAGCACCGCCGACTTCGATAAAGTCTTCCTGGCGTATCCGCAGCTTGGGCCACTACGGATGGATGCGCTTCGCCGCGATATCCAGATTCAGCCGGGCCAGTCGGTAGATGGGATGGTCATCTTCAGCTATCCCATCACCCGCGACGAGTGGGAAAAGCGCAAATCCATGCAGGTCACCATCACGTTCAACGGCGCCAAGGACGTGACCCTAAACGCTCCATCGAGCTAAGTCATTACGGTCGGCTGTTCGCATCGAGCACGCGAGAGCAACCACGACGCCTGCCTTTCACCACTACAATTGAACCTGTGCGGCAGCCCCGGGACATTGCGATTGCAGGCGGCGGCGTCATCGGCCTTGCCTGCGCCCTGGAGCTGCGGCGTCGCGGCTTTGAAGTGACGATTTTCGATGCTGGAGAGGCTGCAAAGGAGGCATCATGGGCCGCGGGCGGAATGCTTGCCGCTGAAGACCCTGAAAATCCAGCTGGCCTTCTTTCGTTTTCTCGCTATAGCCGAAAGGTTTACCGAGAGTTTTTTCAACAAATACATGAGCTTTCCGGCAATTGGGTTCTGTTGCACACTCGCGAAACTGTCCAGGTCGTCGACCCAGGCCACCGCTCAATCGTGGGTACGCGCATTTCACTCGAACGGGCCCGAAGGCTGATCCCTGGACTCAGCGGAGCAGATCACGAATTTCTCCTGCTGAAGGAAGACAGCCTTGATCCCCGCGACCTCTGTACTGCTCTGCTTTCGGCAGCCGTTGCGACCGGCGTCGCACTTCGTGAGCATGAGCGCGTACTGTCGGTGGAACTGACGGAACATGGCGTGCTGCTGGCCACCCCTCACGGAACGTTTCGCGCCGATGCCTTCGTGAACTGCTGCGGCGCGTGGGCTGCTTCTCTCTCTCCGTCGATCGCGGTTGTCCCGCGCAAGGGCCAGATGCTCGCAATCGCCCAGCCATACGACACACCATTGATCCGGGTTCTTCGATCGCCCGATGTATATCTGATTCCACGTGGCGGCGATCGCATTGTCGTCGGCGCCACTGTAGAGGACGCGGGCTACTCGAAGCAGGTGGAAGCTAGGGCACTCGCGAGGCTGCGCGAGCTCGCGGCTGCGTTGTGGGCGCCGGCCGGCAATGCGCCACAGATGGATAGCTGGGCGGGCCTGCGACCAGCAACTCCCGACGGCTTACCGGTGATCGGCCGCTACGATAACAAGAGCCTGCATTTCGTGGCGACGGGGCACTTCCGTAACGGCATCCTTCTTGCGCCGGGAACGGCGCGAGTCATCGCGGATCTCCTTTGCGGCGTCGCGCCTGCCGTTGATCTGGCGCCATTTGCGCCACATCGTCCCTCTATGAATCAGGAATGTGACAAGCACTTTACCGCTGCGCTATAACGGAGGGTTCCGCACTCGGGTGCAAATCGCAACACTCCGGCGCTGAGCATGCTCGAGCAATACGAAAATACGCCGGGAGAAGGCGAAGGAGACCGAAGGATGGCGACTGCTGTTGCTACGAAAGGCCTGGAGGGCATTGTAGCCACCACCTCCAGCATCTGCTGGATTGATGGCGATGCCGGAGTACTTGCCTATCGAGGCATCGATATTCATAAGCTCGCCGAGCAGTCCAACTTCGAAGAGACTACTTATCTGCTGTGGAATGGCCGCCTGCCCAAGCCTGCCGAGCTGGAAGACTTCCGTAAAGAGCTTGCGGCCGCGCGCGAAGTCCATCCGAAAATCGTCGAAATGCTGCGCAGCTTCCCGAAAGATTCCACTCCAATGGAGGCACTGCGCACTACGGTCTCTGCGCTGAGTTGCTATGATCCGGATGAGAAGGACAACTCTCACGCCGCGAATCTCCGTAAGAGCTTCCGCCTCACATCGCAGATCGCGATGCTTGTCGCGCTTTACGATCGCATTCGGAAAGGCAGGCCGCTGGTCGATGCTAACCGATCGCTCTCGCATGCCGGCAACTTTCTCTGGATGCTGAACGGCGAGAAGCCCTCCGAAACCGCGACCCGCACGATGGATGTAGCGCTCATCCTGCACGCGGACCATGAGCTGAACGCATCTACTTTCGCCGCCCGCGTCATTGCTGCAACGTTGTCGGACATTCACTCGGCTATCACGGGCGCGATTGGGGCCCTCAAAGGACCGCTCCACGGCGGCGCCAATGAAGCGGTCATGCGCATGCTCTTTGAAATCGACAGGAAGGGCAAAGATCCGCTTGAGTATGTGAAGGGGATGCTGGCTGCGAAGAAGAAGGTCTCCGGTTTTGGCCATCGCGTGTACCGCACTGAAGATCCGCGCGCCACTCACCTTCGGCGGATGAGCGAGGCGCTCGGCAAATCCGCGAAGAATACGAAATGGTTTGATATGTCGCGGAAGATCGAACAGTACATCAAGGCCGAAAAGAAATTGAATGCGAACGTGGACTTCTACTCCGCTTCCACTTACACCACACTCGGTATCGACATTGACCTGTTCACACCGATTTTTGCAGTCAGCCGCATTGCTGGCTGGGCCGCACATGTGATCGAACAGCACGACGATAACCGGCTGATCCGTCCCCGCGCCGATTACATTGGAACTGAATACCCAGCCGAATACAGTCCCATCGACAAGCGCTGATCGAGTGTTCAGGCAATAGAGGCGCAGCCAAGACTGCGCCTTCTTATATTTCAAACACTAATCGCCGCTGCGCTGATTCTGCTTCTGGCTGGCCGGTGGCACGATGCCATTCATGCGAAGGTACTCGACCATTTGGCCGTAGTGGTCCATGGAGTGAGCGAGACAGAAACTCGCCCACGCGGCGCGAGTCATCTGCATCTTCCCTGCACCCACGTTCATGAAGGCGTTCTGCGGCGTCATCGTGTCGACTGCCTTCTGCGCAAAGTCATACGAACCCTTCAGCGCCTGGACGAGCTCGTCCTTGCTCTTCAAGGTTTTCAGCTTCGCGTCATCCGGCGCGCCGCTCACGCCAAAGCCGGAGAAGAAGAAGTAATTGGCTTCCGCGAGGTGTTGCACCTGTGCGCCGAAAGTCCGTACACCCGAGAAGTTGCCGTTGGTGGGCGCAAAATCATACTTGTCGGCGGGCATTGCCTCGGCTGCGCCGACAACCTCTTCTGACAAGCGCTTGAGCATGTCACCATATACCTGGGATGGCGGCTGCGCCGACGTGGTGTCGGCCTTGGCCTTTGCCGCCGCCCCGGCCTGAGCATGCGCGGCAGTGTTCACCACCATGCCGCCCATCAGCATCGCGGCAAGCATTCCAAACACTCGGATCCTTCTACAGTTCATGAGCAAAGCCTCCCGTGCTCTAGGCACAGCGAGAAAGCCTAGCAGAAGCATGCCCCTATGGGCCACGGAATGGGCTGAGGCCACCCGCTGCATCCATTGAAAGACCGGTTCAGGTGACGAACAGCGTAAACTGTAGAGTTGACTTGTATGAATCGCGTGTACATGGATGCCAATGCCACCACCCCCCTTGCGCCGGAGGTGTTCGCCGCGATGCGGCCGTGGTTTACCGAGCAGTTTGGGAATGCGTCGTCGAT
>DASVAI010000413.1:0-16706 GCA_036376445.1 Acidobacteriaceae bacterium | reverse complement strand
CGCGCTGATCAATCTGCATCCACGCCAGTTTCGTAACCACTTCGGAGACGAAATGCTCCAAACCTTCGAAGAAGCCTGCGCGGACTATGGGACAGCGTGGCTCATCCGGGACATCTCGGGATCGCTGCTGCGGCAGCGCTTCCTCCGCAGACCCGAAGTTGAATTCGAAGCCGGCGTACCCTGCGCGGTCGGTCTGCTCTCCGGTGTATACCCGCTGGTCGGACCGTATGAATTTCTGCTCACCAAGCTGCTGCTTGCCTCTCTGCTGACGTCCATCCTGTTTCAGGTGATCCAGCCGATGTAGCCGGCGCATAAGGCCGCCCACACTTCTGTCGAAATACAAATGTGCATTGCTGCGCTCGCGATGTATATGGGGACACTCATGCTCGAAGTCACGCATGTTTCGAAGGTCTACACCGGAATTCCTGCAGTCGACGATGTGAGTTTTCAGATCGCCCCCGGAGAGATCGTTGGCTTCATCGGTCCGAATGGGGCGGGCAAATCCACAACCGTAAAGATGATCACCGGCATGGTGCAGCCGACCCGCGGCCGTGTCCTGTTCGAAGGCGCGCCCATCCTCGATGACCTGCTCAGCTTTCGTGCACATTTGGGTTATGTTCCTGAGGAGGCGCATCTTTATCCGCATCTCTCCGGATTGGAGCATCTTCAGCTTGTCGGACGTTTGCGGCGAATCGGCGAGCGCCTGCTTTTGAAGCGAAGCACGATGCTGCTCGAACAGATGGGACTGGACTCATGGCGCCACACCCCGATCAGCCTTTACTCGAAAGGCATGAAGCAGCGGATTCTCCTCGCAACCGCGATTCTTCACAACCCGCGACTCATCATTTTGGATGAGCCCCTGTCCGGCCTGGACGTGGTGACCGCACAGATCTTCCGCGATCTGCTGACCGAGCTTGCCGCAGACGGCAAGGCAATTCTGTACATCTCGCATGTCCTTGAGATTGTCGAAAAGGTCTGCGATCGTGTGCTTGTCATCGCAAAGGCTCGACTGCGTGCCGACGCACCGCCGCAGGCGCTCTGCAAGGATTTGAAGCTCCCGGATTTGCAAAGCGTCTTTGCCGCTCTCTCAGAGCAGGAGGACACCCGGGTTACCGCACGAAAGATGGTGGAGGCGATGCATGCCAACGCTGTTTAGCCCGCGAAACGTCCTTCACAACAGAGCACAGCCCGTCGCATCTTTTCTCGTCGAAGCCGGCAGGTCGCGGCAGAGCGGAATGCTCGAACATCCCCCGATCTGGGTTCTCGTCAGGCATTTCTTTTCCTGTTTTTTCGCGAACGAGCATCCGGACTCGGTCTTTGGCCCTGCGACACTCGCCTTGCAGCTCGCCGCGTCGCTCGGCGTTCCGCCGGCGCTGATGGTTCTCTGTTTGATCCCCTCCTACTACGGCCTCGATCCATGGGGCATTCCGCGAACACCGTGGCTGCAGGCGCAAGACCATTTCGATTTCATCACCTATGCGTGCACGGTCGTCGGCATGGTCGCAGTCCTCACCTGGGAGCGCTTCCTCCCCACTCTGCTTGAGGCTCGCGTGCTGGGCTCTCTTCCCATTCCAAGGCGCCTGCTCTTCTTCGGCAAGTTGCTGGCCATGGCTCTTTTTCTTGGAACATTCCTCATCGGCTCCAGCCTTCCCGCCGCAGTGCTCATCGTGGGATTCGCCAATTCCCACCAGGTCAAGCGTCATTTCGCTACGCATTTGCTCGCCCTCGGTCTCTTCGGCTGTTTCACCGCCACATCGTGCCTTGCCCTTCTGTCGATCACTGCGATGTTTCCGGCGGGCGTCCGTCGCACCGCCGTCCCGCTGCTGCAGGCTGCGCTGATCGCATGTCTTCTGCTGTCGCTCTTCTTTTCGCCAACCATGGCGCCGTCCCTGCAGGCTCTGGTCACGTCTCACTCGCGCATCCTTCTGTGGATGCCGGCAGCCTGGTTCACCGGCATCTATGAATTTGTCCTGCACACCACATCCATCGGCAGAGCTTTCGCGGGCCTCGCCACGTTTGCTATCGCTGCCACACTGGTCAGTTCGGCAGCCTTTCTGCTGTTGTATCCGCTCGCCTATCGCACAAGGGCAGCGAGCCTGCTCGAAGGCGAAGGGACCAAACCAATCCGCGTCCATCGCCGCATCCCGTCACGTTCCACCCTTCTCGCGCCGTATCTGCCCCTGCCTACGCAGCGTGCTGCTTTTTACTTTGTCGGGCAGACGCTTCTGCGCGTGCAGCACTTCCGCGCCCTTTCCATCTTTGCTTCGTGCGCCGCCTTCGCACTCACCGCAACGATCATGGCGAAGCTTCGCATCGTTGCCGTTTACCCATATCTCCGCATCTCCTCTCATTTTCCTGTCACCACCACGGTTGCCTTTTGTTTATCGTCATCGGCAGCCTTCGTTTGCTGCTCAGCTCCAACCTTGAGCCGAAGGCCAACTGGCTCTTCAATTGCATCGTCGGGCGCTGGGAACGAGGCGTGGCCAGCGGTGTGCGGCGGTGGGTATTTCTCGCCGTCTGCACCCTATTGGCATAGGCTCACTTGTCGTTCTCCTATCCCTCCAAGTTGTCCCAGATTTCGCGTCCGCCGCGTTTGCGCGAGAGTGCATCACGCTCCTCGCCGCATGCTTTCTCCTCATCGAGCTCTTCTTCCATGCCTTCCGCGAAATGCCGTTCGCAAGTTCCGGTCTGCGCCGGCGTTCCACGCCTATCGCGGCGCTGGTCTACACCTTCGTCATATTTCCCTTGAGCATCGTCATGATCCAGCGTCTCGAAGCCTCCGCGGCCAATAGCTGGATGATCGTCGCGTTCCTGGTCTCCTGTGCTGGCCTGGCCTACACCACCCTGAGCCGCGTGCGCGAACAGGCCCTACCCTTCATTCCTGCGGAGGATGCGGAGGAAGAATTCTTTCAACGACTAGGCCTGTGAAAGTCATCATGCTTTTTGAGCGGGCGCACAGGTCTTGCTTTTACCATCCAAGCAGAGGCGGAGGAAGTCTATGCGCGCAGCCGTTCTTCGTTCGCCGGCCTCGGTCGACACTAACCCGCTCCAACTCGAAGACCTGCCAATGCCAGTTCCGGCGGCGAATGAAGTCCTGCTCAAGGTGCTCGCCTGCGGCGTGTGCCACACCGACCTCCACATCGTCGAAGGCGAGTTGCCTCCGCGCCTCCCCTGGGTCGTCCCGGGCCACCAGGTCGTCGCGGAAGTCGTCGACCCAAACGGAACCGCGGTCAAAAAAGGAGCACGCGTCGGCGTCTCCTGGATCGGCGGGACTGACGGCACCTGTGCCTTCTGCCGCAGCGGACGGGAGAACCTCTGCGATCACCCCACCTACACCGGCTACACCCACCAGGGCGGCTATACCGAATACACCACGGCACGTGCCGATTTTCTTTGCTCTCTGCCCGACGCGCTGGACAACATGGCTGCCGCCCCGCTCCTCTGCGCCGGCATCATTGGCTTCCGCAGCGTGCGCATCGCCGAAGCGAAACCCGGCCAGCGCGTCGGCCTCTTCGGCTTCGGCGCTTCGGCGCAGCTCATCATCAAAGTGCTGCAGGCATGGGGCTGCAAAGTCTACGTATCGACCCGCGAGCCGCAGCACCAGCAGCTTGCGCGCGATCTCGGCGCCACATGGGTTGGTGGCGGCACGGATGTCCCACCCGACGCACTTGATTGCGCCGTCACCTTCGCTCCTGTTGGCGAAGTCGTGATTGCCGCGATCCGGTCGCTCGCCAAAGGCGGCATTCTCGCCATCAACGCGATCCATCTGGATCGCATCCCCGAGTTCGATTACGACTCGCTTCTCTGGGGAGAGCGCCAGATGCGAAGTGTCACCAACATGACCCGCCAGGACGGCCGCGACTTCCTGAAAATAGCTGCCGACATAGGGCTCAAACCCACCGTAACAACCTACCCGCTGGAGCGCGCAAACGAAGCGCTCCAGACCATCCGTCATGACAAGTTCACCAACCCTGCTGTCATACTTCCCTGATTACCCGAAGGCCGCCTCATCCGCGCTCGGACCATACACCGACGGCACCGGGACATTCAGCAGCCGTAGGTATACCGAGAGTTGACCGCGATGGTGATACCAGTGATTCAGCATCAGCGTGCGCCATGCCTTGTATCGGGGCCGTGCCTGGATCTCCTGCTCGCCGGCCATCAGCCGCCAGGACGCATGCGCAGCATCCTCGCTCGTCTGCTGAAGCGCGGCCTCCACCGTGTTCACGCTCTCCTCGAGCGCCGCGCGAATCTCAGCCTTGTCCTTCGGAGCCGGAGGCGCGAAATTCCCGCTCAGGACATCGAAAGAATCCTTGCTTGTAATGAACGCTATGGCCCCGGGCACCTTCGCAATATGAACCGCCAGTTGGCCCAGCGACATGGATTTCTCATGCGGCTTCCACGACAGCTTGTCTTCGGGAACCCGATCCAGAATTCGTCTTGTAGCCGGCAGCTCTTCACGGAACTCCGCCAGCATCTCCTCACGGATGCTCATTTTTTTCTCCTCGGTATCTCGGGAATAGAACGGCGGTTACTAATTTACTTGCGCTGCATTCTTCTTGTCGCGCCGCAGGACCACACTCGCGCGCCGCCGGTCTGAAGAAGAATGATCGATCTGCCTCCAGAACGCCTGGAAGTAATCCACCGCCGACACAATCGAGACCAGCACCATGAAATAGATCGCGGTATATGCGGTCCAGCGTACCGGCATGACGTACCATCCCCAGTGCCACTCATACCAGCGGTGCGCCAGAATCGTCGCCACCACGGCGACAATCTGCACAATCGTCTTCAGCTTGCCCAGGTTGCTCGCCTGGATCGTGAACCCCTCGACACTCGCGATCGAGCGCAGCCCACTCACCAGGAACTCGCGGCCGATCACCAGGATCGCAATCCACGGCTTCATGATGCTCGGCGTAAACTCCACCAGCGAGATAAAGGCCGCAGAGATCATCAGCTTGTCGGCCAGGGGATCAAGCAGCATCCCCATGGTCGTGATCTGCCCGCGCTTGCGCGCCAGGTAGCCGTCCACGCCATCGGTGATAGCCAGCAGAATGAAAATGACGGAGGCGATTAGTTCCTGCTCGCCCCATGAGTCGCGGAAGGGGAAGCTCGCCGAAAGCATCCAGATGAGCAAAGGCACGCCTGCAATGCGGCTCATCGTAATGGAGTTGGGCAGGTTCATGCAGCCGGCAAACGGGAACGCTCCCTATCCAGATTATGCCTGACTCGGGTGGGTATGGGTGGTTACGTCCGTATTACTTCTTCGGCTCCAAATCAGCGTCTTGCGCCGCCCCGAGGCTGCCGTCCGCCTGGCTCGGAGTGTTCTTGCGCCAGCGGGTTTGGGACCAGTCTGCGCAGCAGGTCCAGCAGCGATCCAGGGTTAAAGTTATCCAGGTGATGGTCCGCCCCGCACTCGTTTGCTCCTCGGCTGGAAGTCACAATCAGCAGCACGTCCTTCCGTATCGCGCGCAGTTCTTTCACCATCGTGGCACAGTCTATTCCGTCAACCGCCTCGTTCATCACAATACCGGCGATATTAGGAAACAGTTCGAGACTCTCGATCGCCTCTCTGCCGCTGTAAGCTGTAATCACGTTGTACTTCGCCGTCTCCAACACCAGCTTCCGCGTAGAAATAGTGTTGGGGAACTCGTGATCAATCACAATGAAGCACGGGCGTACCATCGCTCTATCTTGGATGCCCTCCCCGCGCCGGAAATGCTGCCCAAAATGCCGAAAGGAAGGTACGCTGCCTTCCTTCCGGTGCTTGTCCTGAAGCAGTTTATTAGGCGTAAATGCCGCGCTGCTTGATTGTGAACGACACCCGATCGATCGCCAGCATGTAGGCCGCGATGCGGTTGTTCACCCCGTGGGCTTCCGAGTAGCGGACAACGTCGTCGAAGCTCTCCGCCAGAATGCTCTCCAGTTGCTCGTTGACCACGGACTCCTTCCAGAAGTAGCCCTGCCGGTCCTGCACCCATTCGAAGTATGAGGCGGTCACGCCGCCCGCGTTCGCCAGGATATCCGGGATCACAAACACCTTCTTGTCCGCCAGGATTTCATCCGCCACCGCGGTCGTCGGCCCGTTCGCGCCTTCGCACACGATCTTCGCCTTCAGCCGCTCCACGTTGCGGCTGGTCAGCACGTTCTCCGTCGCCGCGGGAATAAAGATCTCGCAGTCTTCGAGGATCAGCTCCTGCGAGTCCGCCGCCTCCGCGCCTTTAAACCCGAGCACCGTGCCGTTCCGCTGCCGGTATTCGATGAGCTGATGGATGTCGATGCCGTTGGTGTTGTGAAGCCCGCCATCGTACTCGGCGATGCCCACAATCTTGTAGCCCTTCTCCATCATCAACTTCGCGGCGTTCGATCCCACGTTGCCGAAGCCCTGGATGATCACGCGGCATCCCTCACGCTGGAGGTTCAGATACTTGAGCGCCTCGTCACATACGATGCCAATGCCGCGCCCGGTCGCCTCGCGCCGCCCTCGCGATCCGCCGATGTTCAGCGGCTTGCCCGTCACCACGGCGGTCACGGTCTGGCGCATGTGCATGGAGTAGGTGTCCATGATCCACGCCATCACCTGCTCGTTCGTATTCATATCCGGCGCGGGCACATCCTTCTCCGGCCCGATGAACTCGATCAGCTCCGCGGTGTAGCGGCGCGTCATGCGCTCCAGCTCGCCAATCGACATCTTCTTCGGATCGCAGATCACTCCGCCCTTCGCGCCGCCGAAGGGAATGTTCACCACCGCGCACTTCCACGTCATCCAGCTCGCCAGCGCCCGTATCTCGTCCAGCGTAACGTCGGGCGAGTAGCGGATACCGCCCTTGGCCGGCCCGCGCGCGATGGAATGGTGGACACGATATCCCGTGAACACCTCGATAGATCCGTCATCCATGCTTACGGGGAAGTGCACGATGAGTTCGCGCGCTGGATACCGCAGGACCTTCCAAAGTCCATCATCCAGGTTCAGCTTTTGCGCCGCGAAGTCGAACCGAGCAGCCTGGGCTTCCCAGGGGTTGATCTCCTGCTCGAGGGTGAGTGTCTGCATTGCATGTCTCCAGTGTTCCAGGGAACGTTGCGCGGCCTCTGCGAACTATCCAGCATGAAACACGCAGAGAACCGCAGGAAATCCTACGAATGGGTGGTTTTCAGGGGAGCTCTCCCTGGACAGGCCATCCGCATTCTTTCGGCCAAACTCACGAGTATAGGCCTGCCGCAAATGGCTCAACAACCGCCCCGGTTAGCTACTCCGGCACCCCATTTGACCGCATACCACGACCGGGCGTCATTAAGAGCCCTTAGCCTCCATGTACCATGACGATGTCCCCATGCCCCACACCTCCGCCGATCCCGAGGCGCTCTTTCCCGCGCTCCCCGACTTCCTCAAGCTGGCCCGCGCCCACACCCTGATCCCCGTCTGCCGCCGCCTCGTCGCCGATCTCGAAACCCCCGTCTCCGCCTTCCTGCGCCTCGCCGCGAACGAGCCCGAATGCTTCCTGCTCGAGTCCGTCGAAGGCGGCGAGAAGCTTGGCCGCTACACCTTCATGGGCGTCCGGCCGGCAGCCAAGCTGGTTGCCCGCGCTGGCCAGGTGACAACCTGGCACGGCAAGCGTCACAGCACCGCCAAAGGCGATATCTTCGAGGCGCTCAAAACCGCCCTGGCTGCCCACACGCCCGCGCATGTTCCCGGATTGCCGCCGCTGACCGCCGGCGCCATCGGCTTCTTCGCCTACGATGCCGTCCGCCAGATCGAGCGCCTGCCCTCCCGCGCAAAAGACGATCTCCACGTTCCCGATGCCTGCCTCGCTTTCTTTCACGAGGTCGTCGCCTTCGATCACGTCAAGAAAGAACTGCTGCTCATTGTCAACGCCGACCTCACCGCCGAGACTCCCCGCGCTGCCTACACCGCCGCGCTGCGCCGGCTCGGCGCAATCGAGCGCCAGCTCGCCAAACCTCTGCCGGAGCGCGCGCGCATCCGCGCCCGTGCGCGCCGTGACCACAAGCTCGTTATCAAGAAATGCACCCGTAAGGCCGACTACCTGCGCACCGTCGAGCGCACGCGCGAATACATTGCAGCCGGCGACATCTTCCAGGCCGTCCTATCGCAGCGCTTCGAAGTCGACCCCGGCGATGATCTCTTCGCCGTCTACCGCGCACTGCGCATCGTCAATCCCTCGCCCTACATGTACTTCCTACGCCTCAACGTCGATGGTCGCAAGGACGCCAGACCCATCCACATCATCGGCTCCTCGCCCGAGCTGCTCGTCCGCGTCAAGGATCGCCAGGTGGAATACCGCCCCATCGCCGGCACCCGCCCGCGTTCGCAGAACGAAGAAGAAGATCACCGCCGCGCCGCCGATCTCCTGGCCGATGCCAAAGAGCGCTCCGAGCACGTCATGCTCGTCGATCTCGGCCGTAACGACGTCGGGCGTGTCAGCGAATACGGCAGCGTCCGCGTGCGCGAGCTCATGATCGTCGAGCGCTACTCGCACGTCATGCACCTGGTAAGCTCCATTGAAGGCCGCCTCCGCTCCGATCTCTCCGCCGTCGACGCGCTGCGCTCCTGCTTCCCTGCCGGCACGCTCTCCGGCGCGCCCAAGGTCCGTGCCATGGAAATCATCGAGGAACTCGAGCCCACCCGCCGCGGCATCTACGGCGGCGGCGTCTGCTACGCCGACTACTCCGGCAATCTCGACTCCTGCATCGCGATCCGCTCCATGCTCGTCAAGGACGGCGTCGGCTACATCCAGGCCGGTGCCGGCATCGTCGCCGACTCCATCCCCGAACGCGAATACGAGGAATGCCTCAACAAGGCGCAGGCCGTGATCCGCGCCGTAGAGCGCGCCCGCCGCTCCTGACGACGAACGTTTCCGCCGCATTCACAGCAGTTTCATCCTCACCGTGTATCTCTCGTTTTCGCCTCCGCACCACAGGTGACAGCGGTCGGGAAACGGACTACTGTGGATGCCGCACGCGACGGCGGTTTCTCATCCGGGGAAAGCCGCGAATCTAAAAACCTACGAGCGAGGATCACATCATGGGCTTACTCGACAATCTCCAATCCATGGCAGGCGGCCTCAGCGGCGATCAGCATGCCTCGGTCGCCACGGAACTGATGAATGCGGTGCAGCAGCACCCCGGCGGCCTTTCCGGCATTCTTCAGAACTTCAAACAGAACGGCATGGCCGATCACGTGAACTCCTGGCAGCAACCAAACCAGCAAAACCAGCAGATCACTCCCGACCAGGCACAGCAGGGCCTCGGCTCCGGTGTCATCGACGCCATCGCACAGCGCACCGGTCTGTCGCCCACCATGGTGAAGGGCGCCGCAGCGGTCATCCTGCCTATGGTGGTCGCCCATTTCGCAGAGCATGGCGGAGTCAACCAATCGGGCAGCTCGCTGGGCAACCTGGCCTCAGGCTTCCTCAGCAAGCTCTAGCCGCGGCGCGTCGGCATCCAGTCGCCAAGTGTGAGCTTCATACTCTAGAGCGAAAGGAGTACCGCATGGCAGATTTGAATCAGCTCAAGCAGAAATACCAGCCCGTCATTGATACCATCCAGAGCTTCAGCTCCGAAGGGGCCAAGGTAGAAAACGTCAGCTTGGACGGCAACAAGCTGCTCCTGAAAGCCTCCGTACCTTCCAAGGTCATCGCAAATCGTGTGTGGGACACCATTAAGCAGGTCGATCCCAGCTACTCCGACCTTCACCACGAGATCTCCACTACCGGAGATGCGCAGTCCTACACCATTCAGTCCGGTGACAGCCTCTCGAAAATCAGCAAGAAGTTCTACGGCGACGCAAACAAGTACGAAAAAATCGCATCGGCTAACAGCATCTCCGACCCCAACAAAATCCAGGCCGGGAAGACCATCACAATTCCCGCCGCTTGAATTCAGTCGCAGCCACCGACGCTACATTCTGGACGGTTGCATTCTGAATGATGGCTATGGACTTTCGGGTTCTCCGGGCGAGCTGCAGCGCTCTACCGCGGCTCGCTCGGAAGGACCACCATATCGAGCGCTCTCACAGGTAGCTAAGCCAACGCCAGTCTCGGTGTCTCCCCTTCAGGTTCATGTACCAGCGGCACGGAAAATAGAGAAGTGCCAGCACAAGTGCCCACATGAGATAGACAACCGGCAGGCCATGTCCGTAATTCGCCGGATGCCCCTGAACAAACATGGCCGTCTTCCACATCCATGCGTAGGGCTGGCCGCAGACCCATGCGACGACAATAGCCAGCGCATGGATGAGATAGATGTGGACCACGTAGTAGAAGAAGGGCACTCGCCCGAAGACAAGCAGGATGCGCGCCGGGCCGCTCTCCGCGGTGACACGATCCAGAAGACCAAGAAGGATCAGCGATGGTCCCAGCGTCATCAGCAGGTAATCGGGCGACGGCGGATACTTCACCGTGTCGAAGAACGAGAGAACGGTAAAGATGGCGCTGCGCTGCACGTGCCAGGGACCGAGCGTGGTGGGAAAGATCGCTTTGTCACCCGGCATTCCATTTCCGTAGTGATTGATCCCGCGCACAACGAAAAAGGCCAACGTAATCGCGACGCCGATCCACAAGACCAACTTGCGGCGGTCAGGCCGGCGAAGCAGCGCGCCGAATGCATAGCCTGCGGCCATCACGCCGATCCACGGAATCAGCGGATAGCCAACGAAGATCTGGAAGTGTGGACCAAAGGTGATCATGCCCGGCACATGAAGGACAGTCCACAGCCTCGGCATCACAGCTAAAGCGGCGAGGTCAATTCCATCCAGCAGATTGTGAAAGACGACCATCGCAATACCGAACGCTGCAATCCATCGGATCGGCAACCAGACCAATAGTGCCATCGCCACCATGGACCAGCCAAGCGCCCAGATCACCTGAGCCACGGGAGTCGACGTCAGATTGAAGTTCCACGCTAGGCGAATCACGACGAGTTCCAGCACCACCAGCCAAATCCCGCGAGTAGCAAAGAAATATGAGACCTGCGCAAGCGATCTGCCGCGCGAGAGCGAGAGATACGCTCCGGTGCCGGCGAGCAGGAAGAAAACCGGCGCGCAGAAATGCGTAACAACACGCGTCAGGAACAATGCCACGGAGGCTGGCTGAGATCTTCAGCCGGGTAGACGGCCCCACTGAAATAGTCGCGCACATGATCCAGCGCCATGATGATCATCACCAATCCGCGCAGCAGGTCGACCGAAACAATGCGGGAAGAACGGCCGGTCGCACGCAGAGGCGCGACGCTGACTGGAATCGTAAACGCGGCAGAGCTCATATCTTCACATCCTTGTCGTGCAAAAAATCGGAAGAACGTTTCGATTCAGCTCTTCTCAATGGAAGATAGATAGCAGCAAGTGAGATCGCTATCCGCTTCTTGCGGGCAAAAGGTCACCAACGCGACTCTTCGATGCGGGAGCCTCAGGGATCGGCTCTGAAAAAGGGCCGGGCACCCGGAACCCTGTGTCAGATTTTCTAAAATTAGACACCGGCTTCCCAAATCAGGCTCATCCGCCGCGGCACAGTACACTGGAAAGAAGCGTACCGGTCACCGCCCCTGCGTTATGGTCTTTGTTCTCGACAACTACGACTCCTTCACCTACAACCTCGTGCAATACATGGGTGAGCTCGGCGCGGAGATGACCGTCCGCCGCAACGACGAGCTCACGCCCGAAGAAGTCGAATCGTTCTCGCCCGATCGCATCCTGCTCTCCCCCGGCCCGTGCACGCCGCAGGAAGCCGGCATCAGCGTGCCGCTCATCCGCCATTTCTCGGGCAAGCTCCCGATCCTCGGCGTCTGTCTCGGCCATCAGGCCATCGGCGCAGCCTTCGGCGGCAACGTCGTCCGCGCGCCCAAGCTCATGCACGGCAAAACCAGCGAAGTCATCCACGACGGCCGCTCGCTCTTCTACGGCATCTCCAGCCCCATGACCTGCACCCGCTATCACTCGCTGATCGTCGCCGAAGACGGCCTCCCCCGCGAGCTCGAGGTCACCGCCCGCACCGAAGACGGCATCATCATGGGCCTCCGCCATCGCGAGTACAAAATCGAAGGCGTGCAGTTCCATCCTGAAAGCGTCCTCACCCAGGACGGCAAACGCCTCATTCAAAATTTCCTGGAAATGTAACGCCTAAAGTGTCTATCTGGCGGGTGCTGTCGCCCGATAGACCGAGCACGCTGTCGGGTCTGCACAGGTGAGCACTACAAACAGCTCCGACCGGATCATCCAGCCACTGTCTGTGTGACGCCACATCGCGAGATACGTGCCGCCGTAGACAGTTCGTCCGTCCGGAGTATGACCCTCCCAGTGACCATGCTCGGCCGCAAGCGGTGCGGCCTGTGAGAGTTCCACCTTGTTCGTCACGCGCTCGTAGCGAACGGCCTTCGGATCCTTAAAATCTCGTGCGAACGCATCGATATAGGCATCTCGGGAGGCGAAGGCGCCGCTGCCGCGCACCATGACGAAGTCCGGGGTGAGACTGGAAGCAAACGCATCGATATTGCCTTGGCGGATGGCCACGTTCGACTCCACCCGTATCGCGCGAATCGCCGTCTCATCCGTACTCGCCTGAGCATACGCAGTCACGGCCGACAGCAGCGCAATCAGCGTGAACACAATCTTCATGCGAAGGATCGTACCAGCCGCTCCACGGCAAGGCCCTACTCAATCACCGGCTTCCCATAATCCGGCACTTCCCATCCCAGATACGCCGACATCACCGTCGTCTTCCCTTCCGCATCGCCACTCATCTTCCGTCCCAGCTCCGGAAACTGCTTCTGCAGGTTCGCGTCCTGCGCCCACACGGGCGCATCGACAATCCTGTAGCGATAGGTCACATCCGTGGCTTTGCGATTGTCCTCGACCCGCAGCGGCGTAAAGCTCTCCACGCGTGTCACATCGCGATGCCCGAAGCAGAAGCGCCCGCCTGCGCGCGCGCCCAGCGGGGTAATGTCGTAGCGCACAAGCTGGAACGCGCCATCCTCCGTCCGCTTCAGCAGCCCGGCCTTGGAGAGCGCGTCCATGTCTTTCATTTCGGCCTTCTGGCCCACCTTCACGGAATCCGGAAACTTCACCGGCGTGACAAACAGGCATTCGTCGCGATGCTCATAGAAGTAAGCATTGATCGCGCGCTGAAAGTTCTCCGCGCTCGCCTCGGTTCTCTTTCGATGGCAGCCGGAAATCGTCACTATCAACAGCAGTCCGGCAACTGCCGCTCGGCACACGCCCGTTCTCATCTGCATCTCGCTACAGATTCCATCGCGAGATCGAACGTTGCCCCGCTCACCTCACCCTTGTCATCCTGAATGTAGCCAAAGGCGGAGTGAAGAACCTGCTGTATCTATTCGCTTCAAACCAGCGCGAAGCGCCGCTCAACCAAATTCCCGCCATCTCAGACGTGAGCGACATCGGAGCGAACCCCGCGTCACGCGCCTCAGGCGCATCCGCCCGTGCGGCCAGCACCTCAGCCCGGCCGCCGGCACTCCATGCCCAGGCAGTTTTCCCACCGCCCGGCATCTTCCACCTCGGCAAATCGCTGGTCGGGGTTGTCGCCCATGCGCGCCCGCCGTATCGCCGTGAACCCCGCCGCCGCCAGCTCTGCGGTCATGTTCTTCTCGTCCCACATCCACAGGTGCGCGCTGCGCCCGAAGAGCATCTTCAGCAGCCGCGACATGCCCTTGCCCTGCGTGTCCGTGCCCAGCCAGGACTCGCGCATAAACCGGCTCGCCGCCTCCGCATCGTTGGATTCGTTATAAGCGCGCACCAGCCCTTCCAAATCCGGCACCACAAACCGAAACGTCCCGCCAGAACGCAGATACGTGAACACATTCCGCAGCGTCGCGCGAAACTCATCCAGGGCCAGGTGCTCCAAGACATGAGAGCAATACACGGCCGCCGCCGAGCCCGGCGCCACCGGCAGCCCCTTGATCACGTTGCCGTACTCAATATTTCTCGGATAATCCGGGAAGCCGCGCTTCAGCAGCGCCGGCTTCAGCACCGGCAGGTTGCGCTCGATCCAGAAAGCCGGTCCGGCATCAAAGTTCCGCCACGCCGCCGGCGCGCACAGCCCGCAGCCAAATTGGACGTAGCTGCCGGCTCCGGCTTCGCGCCTGCTCTCGATTGGAACGAAATTCGCAGTATTCTCAGCCGTCCCCGCCGTTACGCTTCCGCCGCCGCTCTCCCCGTTGCTCAAACTATCCTTTCGCTCTCCGGCGGCTGCAACGCGAGGCCGCCCGCTGCGTCGCTACAATAGTAAAGGCAGATATCTCAGACCTCGCCTGCCTGAAAATCCTGCCTTAAGGGAAACACATTCGCTGAGCCGTACCATGCCAAATTCGTGGCACACATTGTGCCCATTGCTTCTTGTATGCTCCACGCTCTACGCCCAGAGCGCAGCCGCCCAGAGCACGGCCGTCCAGTCCGCCTACATCGCCAGCACCCGCTCGCAGACGCTTCAGGCCGCTGGCGTGCAGATCTCCGGCGATGTCCGCATGGCCAACGGCAGCATGCAGCTTGGCAATGGCAGCACCATCACAGCCGGCAACGACACCCTGCCCATCTCGCTCACGCGTGGGGGTGAGCTGCGCCTCTGCGCCACCACCAGCCTGCATCTCTCACGCGACGGCTCTATCCAGACATCGGACGCCTCCGGCCTCATGCTCGGCCTCGATCGGGGCGCTATCGAAGCCCATTACCCCACCAGCAAGTATTCCGACGTGCTGCTCACCCCAGACCTCCGCATCCTCATCTCCGGCCCTGGGGACGCCGATGTCAGCGTCCGCGTCAGCCGTTCCGGCGATACCTGCATCGACAACCGCGGCCCCCACGCCCCCTACATCACCGTCACCAGCCCGCTTGAAGGCGGACTCTACCGCGTGCAACCCGGCCAGCACGTCAGCTTTCAGCACGGCAGCCTGCGCGAAGTCGTCGACACCGAAAAGGAGCCCTGCGGCTGCCCGCCCGCTGCCGCCGTCGCCGTGGCATCGGCCGACCCTGCCAAGCCAGTCGGTGGCCCATCCTCCACGCCTGCCGACACTGCCTTCCCCCTCGCCCTCAGCGAAGGACTGACCAAGACGCCCTTGCCCGCCGCCACACCCGTCGCCGCCCCCGGCGAAGTCCACGCGCAGGTGGCCGTCCCTTTCCGCTTCAGCGGCGATCTGCCCACCGTCGCTCCCCCCGCAACCTCCGCTGGAACCCCGGCCGAAGCCGCTCCGTCCACCGAAACCGCAGCCGCCATTCCGCCGCCCTCGCCAGCCGCTCCCGCGCCCTCACCGACGAGCATGCCCGCGCCAACCATCCAGCCGCCGCCCCCCGGCTCCATGCCGGTCACCACCGAATTGCCGGCTCAGACCGCCCTGATCGAAACCCAGGCGCAGACCACCTGGAAGCCGCCGTCACGAGGCTTCTTCCATCGCGTCGGCCACTTAATAGCCCGCTTCTTCGGAGCCGAAGAGTAGTCCTCCTCGGGCATCGTTGACTGCGCGCTGCTTCGGTTTGAGGGGCGCTGTCGGGACATGCGCGTCGTTCGATACGTCAGCGCTCTTTTTATTGGAAACTTAACCGGAAAATCACAGAAAAAACTCTGGTGCAATTGCGCAGACTGGAGCTAAAGTCGATGCGTAAGAGCAGATGCTCGAGCGCTGGGCCCGCGCGCAGAAACTAACCCCAGGCCACCCCCATTGAAGCAAGTGCATGTGCGAGGACACCGCGCACCCACGTCTCCGCCTCCCCGGAACTGAGGCTTGCCATGAGTGCCCACTACTCCGCCAGGGACACTCCGCTCACGAGCGGAGAAAAGTTCTGCCCCGCCTGCGCCGTTCCGTTCACCGACGGAGCGAAGGTCTGCCCCGCTTGCGCGCTGCCCCTCACAGCCATTGCAAGGCCCACGGCCGCGGCTGCCCGGCGTCCGACGCATCTCTGGCCCTATTTCGTGCTCGCCTTCTCTATTCTCTGGATCGTCACCTATGGTTCCGATCATGTGATTCAGACATATCATCAGCATGCGCTCACCATCTTTCGCGCCGCCCTGCAGCCAGACGGCGCGCTGGCTACACCGGCCGCATTCCAGGCTGCATGTGGACGTGCCACCGAGACTGCTGCACGCGAGCAGGAAACGCGACTCACATACGCGAACGCGGCCCATCTCACCGTACACTTTGTCCCCGGCAAAGCAGTGTCCTTCACCCGCCAGCAGGTATTCCGGGATAACGATGGTTCATGGCGCGACATCGATGGCTACGTTTCGGACGACGGTGCTCTCCGCGCGCTCGATTGCAACGCCCGCCTGGAGGAGTCGCGCGCGCAGTGAAGGCAGAATCACCGAACGACGCAGCCCCATTCTTTCGTGCCGCAAAACGCCGGCGCCGCGCATCCAGCCAGCGCCCGAACCGAGCTGCCAGCCCGGACCGTATGAAAAGCGCCCGCGGCTTCTTCCATCGCGTAGGCCACCTCATCGCCCGCTTCTTCGGCGCCGAAGAGTAAAACACATTTCATAAGTCCCTCTGGCAGGTGAAGCGGGCACCGTTACTTCCGGATTGCCGACGATACACAGGGAATTCCGGAGCAGACACTTGCTAGTGGTGGAGCCGCACAGAGCACGAATGCGCCCAGTCCATCATCTCTGATTTTCTGCCATGATCGCTTTTCGGCCGTAATAGCTGATCAGATAGAACGCAACTCCGAAAGAGATAATGTCCTTGAAGAGAAA
>DASVAI010000402.1:0-3542 GCA_036376445.1 Acidobacteriaceae bacterium | reverse complement strand
CGCGCGCGAGCGCAATCACAAACGGCGTTTTGCCGGCGCCCCCTACCGACAGGTTCCCCACACTCACGACCGGCCACCGCAGCCGCTCTATCCGCCTCCAGCCGCGCTCGAATGCAATCCCGTTAAGGCCGCGCGCCGCGTCGTACAACGGCACCATCGGCAGCAGCGGACACAGCAGGCGGCTCACGCGTTACCCTCCGCCAGCAGCCGCACCACCGCGTCCACCGCGCGCTTGGTCGCTCCTGCCTGCTCAGCGAACGCCTTCTTCCCCCGCGCGCCAATCGCGGCAGCCCCGGCTTCGTCCTGCATCAGCCGCGCAATCGCCTCCCCGACGTTTGCACGCTCCACCACGCGGAGCGCGTCCACTCCGCGCAGGAGTTCCACTGCCTCCCGAAAATTTTCATAATGAGGCCCCATCAGCACCGGCACACCCAATCGCGCAGGTTCCAGCGGATTGTGCCCTCCTGCCGCCACCAGGCTTCCCCCCACAAAGGCCACCGCCGCCAGGCTATATACGCTACCCAACTCGCCGATGGAATCCAGCAGAAACACGCTGCCTGCGCTCACCGGCGCACCATCCCACGTCGATCGCTCGATCAATCGCGCCTGCTGTTCCCGCGCCAGAGCGGCCACTCTCGCGAACCGCTCCGGATGACGAGGCGCAAGCACCATCACCGCCTTTGGCGCTTGCTCACAGATCGCAGGCCACGCCTCGATCAGCACGCGCTCTTCGTCCTCGAGAGTCGAGCCTGCGACCAGGACCCGCGCGCCTGCTGGCAACCGCGCTCGCAACCGCTCCGCAATCGCCGCGGTTTTTGGCGCCCCCGCGTCAAACTTCAGATTGCCGCTCACACGCACGCGCCCCTCGGGCACTCCGATTGCCACGAATCGACGCGCATCCTCCGCGCTTTGCGCCTCAACCAGCGTCAGCATTTCCAGAAACGGACGCCACAGGCGACGTAGCTTCTGATACCGCGGCAGTGAGCGGTCCGACACGCGCCCGTTCACCACAACGACAGGCACACGCTCGCGCGCGCACTCCGTCAGAACATTCGGCCACAGCTCGCTTTCCGCCAGCACCAGCACACGCGGACGCAGTGCGCGGATTGCACCCCGCACCACCCACGGCAGATCGAGCGGGAAATAGAAGCACCGCCCTGATCCGAAACGCTCCCGCGCCAGTTGCTGCCCGGTCTGCGTGGTCGTGGAGATCGCTACCGAGCCCCGTCCCAGCCTGCCGTCCAGTTCCTCCACCAGACGGCTTATCGCCATCACTTCGCCCACCGAGACCGCATGCACCCACACCTGCTGCCTGCCGCCCAGCGCATGTCCCACGCGGATGGCGCCCGCGCCCGTCCGTTCGCGCAGCCCCTCCCGCCAGCGCGGCCGCAACAGCCAGACCGGTGCGCCCACCAAAATCGCCAGCAGCAGTCCAATGTTGTAAATGAAAAGAATCACGGCCCCAGCCGAAGACTATCCTTTGCCAGCGGATTCCGCTATCGCGCCGCGCCGTTCAGCGGCCCGTTGTTCAGGAAAGTCCAATCGCGAAAATGCTCTAATTCTTCCTATGCGTCTTATGCTCTGGCTGCCGCTTGCCGCCGTTCTTACCTCGCCGATACTGGCGCAACATCCAGCACCGCCTCCTGGTACCGCAGGCCAGTATCCCGCATTTGAAAGCCATCCCCAGGACCACCTCACCGTTGCTGCGGACCCCTACGATACATCGACCAAGGCATCCATCTTCCGCGTCAACTACCTTTCGGCCAACATCATTCCGGTACGCATCATCATCACCAACGACGGCGACACGCCCATCTCGCTCAACAATGCCGTCATCGACCTCATCACCGCCGCCGGCGACAAAATTCCTGCCGCCGAACCACGGGATGCGGAACGCGCGCTCGATCGCCCTGCCGACCCGCGCAATAAGATACCCATCGGCCCCATCAAGATAGGCGGCAAAGGCAAGAACCAGGACAAGAAGATCGAGCAGGACTTTTCAGAATTCGAGTACACCGCCATCGCCGTCGAGCCGCACACCACCCGCGCCGGCTTCCTCTTCTACGATCTCCAGGATCTTCAGAATCCCCTCGCCGGTGCCCATCTCGAGTTCCGCCGCATCCAGTCATCCGACGGACGTGAGCTCTTCGCCTTCGAGATCCCGTTTAATAAGTACCTAGCCAGCAAGAAGTAGCGAGAAGACACCTACAGGCAAAGCACACAGCTACAGACAAAGACACCGATCTGTTGTTGTCTGCCGTCCTCTGAAGCGGCGCCGGCCCGCTTCATACGCCCTTCTTCTGCGGCTCCCAAATGTACTTGTGAATCTGCAGGCTGAGCCGCGCCGGCATGCCGTCTTCCAGCATCCACTCGACCAGCCAGCGCGGATCGAGCGCGCAATTCGACGTCGACCGCTCCAGACTCGGAGCCTTCTTGAAGGCCGGCGACAGCAGTACCGCTCCGGCGCGCTCGTCCAGCCGGTGCTCGCGTGTGAACTCCCGCGCAAATTCGTAATCGGCGCGATCGCTGATCACGAACTTCAACTCGTCGCGCTTCGTCAGCGCATCCAGGTTCTCCATGCAGAAGGTGCCGGCCTCGCCTGAACCAGGGCATTTCACATCAACAATCTTGTACACTGCCTTCGGCACACTTCTGAGCGGCCGCTCACCGCTGGTCTCGATCATCAGCGTATATCCCTGCTCCAGCAGGCGCTCCATCAGCGGAATCAGCTCGCGCTCCTGCAGCATCGGCTCGCCGCCGGTAAACTCCACCAGGCGCACAGGCGCCAGCGCCTTCACTGCCGCCTCCACCTCGTCGAGCGATTGCTTGTACCCGCCTTTGAAGGTGTACTCGGAATCGCACCAGGCGCAGCGCAGGTTACATCCGGCCAGCCGCACAAAGATACACGGCAGCCCGGCAAAGCTGGATTCGCCCTGCACAGACTTATAAAGCTCAATCAGGTACATGTTCGAGAACTACAATTCGTAATACGTCGCTGTCGTGGTATCAGTCTCGTAGATCGTGCAGTCCTTCACGTGCACGCGGCCGGCCGTCATCTCGCTGAGCTGCCGATTCGTCTCATCGAAGAAGTACTTTGACAAATTCTCCGCCGACGGATTAATCACGGTAAACGGCTCCAGCTCGTTGATCATCTGGTGGTCCAGCCGATCGATCACCGGGCGCATCACATGCTTCAGCTGCTTGAAATCCAGCAGCAGCCCAGCCTCATCCAGTTCCTTGCCGCGCAGCGTCACCCGCACCTTGTAGTTATGCCCGTGCGGGTTCTCGCACTTGCCGCGATAGTTGCGCAGATAGTGCCCGGAAGAAAACCCGGCCTCTACCGTTACCTCGTACATACAGTTGTCGTCCTTTGCCAGAGAGGGCCAGTTCAGCCCATCTTTCATTTTACCGGTTCGCGCGACGGCCAGCGTTCGCAGAGGATCTCCGCAGTTTGCTCAGTCACCGACGATACCCGGCGTGAGCGACGACGGAGCGAACCCAACGGCCCGCGCCGAAGGCGCCTCCGCCCGCACGGCTAGTGC
>DASVAI010000401.1:0-5505 GCA_036376445.1 Acidobacteriaceae bacterium | reverse complement strand
TTTCTGCGAGCGCGATGGCGAGATAGGTAAGAATGACGGCGACGATCTGGTAGCGACGTCCGCCAAGCCCTCCGGAGCCGGCCTTCATGGCTCGCGCAATGATGTAGCCGACGCCGAGCGCGACATAGCCAATGTAGAAATTTGTCGCGATGGTGAAGGCCGCATAGCTTGCGAGTCCAGCGATGGCCGCTGCGATGCCGAAGAGAACAGCCCGGCTGAAGACGGTATTGTCGGCGGCATTCGCATGACCACTTCGCGCTGCTGCAGCACAGTCCGCGCATGCAGACTGGCCGCGGACGCGGTAGTATTCGGTGGCCAGTGGGGTATTGCAAAGGCGGCAGCGCTCGATCGTGAGCCGCGCGTATTCGGCGGTGGAGAACTGCGGCATATCGGACATGGAGGGTCGCCTTGCCGGGAGAGCTTCGCTGGAGCGTAGCACAGCGTTGTGGATTGCTGCCGTCGTGTTTTCTCAGGTAGTGGGCTACGATTCCCAATTTGAAACCATGCTGCGGCAAGATCTTTTAGGAGCGAGAGAGCGAGATGACAAAGCTAGCTGAGTTATTGTTGCTGGAGTTTGATAGTGAAATGGCGAGCACACGCCGGGTGCTGCAGGCGGTACCCGAAGAGAAGTTCGACTGGCGACCGCATGCAAAGTCGTTTCCAATGCGCGAGCTGGCGGGGCATGTGGCGGAGCTGTCAAGCTGGCCCAGCGAGATACTGCGACGGGAGCGATGGGATGTGACGAAAGAGAACCGCCCGGAGAATACGAGTTACAAGCCTGCTGACGCGCAGCAAATGCTGAAGCGTTTTGAGGAGTGGGCAGCACGGGCGAGGGCCGATCTTGCGGCGGCAACAGATGATGCGATGCAGCAGGAGTGGGTGATGACGTGGGACGGGTACGAGATCATCCGGCTGCCGCGCTACCACGCGATTCGCAAATGGTCGCTGAACCACCTGGTGCATCATCGCGCGCAGCTTGGCGTCTATCTGCGGCTGAACGATGTGAAGGTGCCGGGAGTGTATGGGCCTTCGGCGGATGAGCAATAATTTTGTAGAGCTGCCGCGGCTCTATCCCATTCTCGATGCCGATGCGCTGGCGCGCACGGGTGTGCCTCTCGTGCTTGCGGCGCGGACGCTGTATGACGCGGGTGTGCGCTGGGTGCAGTATCGCGACAAGCGGGCCAGCGATGCGGAGGTTGTCGAGCGGATGCGCGCGCTGCGGACGATATTTCCCGCAGGCGAGGCAGCGCTGCTGGTGAATGATCGCGTGCATCTGTGCGATGAGGTGGGCGCGGACGGCGTGCACATCGGACAGGAGGACATGGCGCCGGCGAAGGCCCGCCGCATGCTCGGTGCGGGCAAGCTGCTGGGTGTTTCCACGCACAAGGTCACGCAATTGCGCGCCGCGGTGAAGACCAGGGCGGCGGATTATCTCGCGATCGGGCCGGTGTATGGAACGGGTTCAAAAGAGAATCCGGACCCGGTGCTGGGGCTCGAAGGGGTGCGCGCGGCCCGGGCTATCACGGTACTGCCGCTGGTGGCGATTGGTGGGATTACGGCCGAGACGGCGCGCGAGGTGCTGGAGGCGGGAGCGGATGCCGTGGCGGTGATTTCTGCGCTGCTGCCGCCGGCGGGCCATGAAGCCGAATTGGATATGTCCCAAACGGTTCGCGACTTTCTCCACCATTTACGGTAGAAAAGACTATTCGGGGTCCTGCCGCGGTGGCTCTATGCGCGGGGCGGGTCACACGACCACCCATCCATTCGGAGGCAGATTTCGTTGGCTAAACTCTTCGCAACCAAGCCCCTCAGTGCGCTGATGAACGAGGCGCATGAAGAGGGGGAACACACGCTCAAGCGATCGCTGGGGCCGATCAACCTCATTACGCTGGGGATCGGGGCCGTGATCGGAGCGGGCATCTTTGTGCTGACCGGGCAGGCGGCAGCGAAGTATGCGGGACCGGCGGTCGCCCTCAGCTTCATTCTGGCCGGCATCACCTGCGCGTTTGCGGGCCTCTGCTATGCGGAGTTTGCCTCCATTATTCCGATCGCGGGCTCGGCTTATACCTATGGGTATGCCACGCTGGGCGAGTTCGTCGCGTGGATTATCGGCTGGGACCTGGTGCTGGAGTATGCCTTCGGGGCGGCGACTGTGGCGTCGGGGTGGTCAGGCTATTTCATCTCGCTGCTGGAGCAGTTGCATATTTATCTGTCACCGGGGATGGCGCGCTTTACGACCACGACCGGCACGGTACTCTACAACCTGAATGGGAAATGGCTGAAGAAAGAGACGGTCGTGATGGCGCTGCCGCCGGGCACCGATCTTTCCACGCTGCCCCATGTGACCGGCGCATTCAATTTGGTGGCGTTCCTGGTGATCCTGATCGTGACGGCGATCCTGGTGATCGGCATTCAGGAGTCGGCGAACTTCAATAGCTTTATCGTGGTGGTGAAGCTAACCTGCGTATTCATTTTCATCGTCCTCGGCGCGGCGTATCTCTTCAGGCATCCGGAGCTGGCGAAGATGAACTGGCATCCATTCATTCCGCCGAGGGATGCCTTAGGACACTTTGGCTTTAACGGCATCGTAGCCGGGGCCGCTTCGGTGTTCTTCGCCTATATCGGATTTGACGCGGTCTCGACAGCGGCGCAGGAGGCGAAGAATCCGCAGCGCGATATGCCGATCGGCATCCTTGGCTCGCTGGTGATCTGCACCATTCTTTACATCCTGGTGTCGCTGGTACTGACCGGGCTCGTGAGCTACAAGGCGCTGAACGTGGGCGACCCGGTGGCGGTGGGCATCGATGCGACCGGCATCAGTTGGGGCAGTCTGCTGGTGAAGGTGGGCGCGGTTTTTGGGCTGGCAACGGTGATGCTGGTGATGCTGCTGGGGCAGTCGCGGGTGTTCTTCTCGATGTCGCGCGACGGACTATTGCCGAAGTGGGCGAGCGACATTCATCCGAAGTTTCGCACGCCGTGGATCTCCAACATCCTGGTGGGAACGATTGTGGCCTTTCTGCCGGCGGTGCTGCCGATTGACCGGCTGTCGGAGCTGGTGAACATGGGGACGCTGCTGGCGTTCAGCATTGTGAGCGCGGGTGTATGGATTCTGCGGCGGCGGCATCCGGAACTGGAGCGGCCGTTCAAAACGCCACTCGTGCCCCTTGTGCCGATCCTCGGAATCATCAGCGCGTTTTACCTCATTGCATCGCTGCCGCGAATCACCTGGATTGTGGTGGGGATATGGCTGGTGATTGGGCTGGCGATCTACTTTACTTACTCGACGCGGCACAGCCGGGTGCAGGCGGCGCTGGCACGAGAGACGACGAACCGTTAAGCAGTCGCAGTTTCAGTATGGATGCGCCCGCCGGAGACGGCGGGCAATTTCTTGCTGCGAGATTTAGTTGTCATGGATCTCCAAGCATAACCAGGGAGATGCTTTGAAGAATTCACAGCTGGCTAGCCAGTACAGAGGTAAGTTACCTTTCCCAAAGCGAACCTGAGGCAACGGAACTTTCCCATTGTGACGCGCCAAGTGGTATCCGGTTCGGCTACACTCACAACGTCAAAACTTCGTTCAGCGCCATCGCTTGAAGGAGCGAGGAGCGCGTGAAGGGAAAAATTGCGTTGCGCCGGCCACGGCAAGCGGGCTGCGTTTGGGCGAGTGAAAACAAAGTTTCGTGCACCGCTAACCGGGGCTGAGAAAGGACGCATCGCACGTTCAGCCCGTTGCTGCACCGGCTGCCTTTCCTTGTGGTTGCTGGAATATAGACCGGGACCCGCGGGGGTCCCTACAGAATCCGTCGAGCCGCCGCTGCGCCAGGCGCGGCTGCAATAGAACGGAACCAACGTCGGCACGAATCATTTGTATGGGATGGCTATGTCTTCGAATCGTCGCGCAGTTTCCCGTCTCTCTGTCTTCGCGTCGCTCCTGACGCTCGCTCTCACCGCAACCGCTTCTCAGGGACAAACGGCGTCCTATGCTTCGCCGCGCGTTCAGGGTGTGGTCAATGAAGCGCAGTTGAGCACGCTCAAGAACAATGTGCTGCCGATGGCGCAGCCGCGGTTTGATCGCGGCAGAGTGCCTGAGGGGACGCCGAGCGGGCACATGCTGATGATCCTGAAGCGGAGCGACGAGCAGCAGCGCGCGCTCGACGCGCTGCTGGCGGCGCAAAAGGATCCGACGAGCCCGAGCTATCACAAATGGCTGACGCCGGAGCAATTCGCCGCGCAATTCGGGGTCGCGGACTCGGACGTGCAGGCGGTGACCTCGTATCTGGCCGCGCAGGGCTTCCAGGTGGGCCGGGTCTTTAAAAACAAAATGGCGATCGAGTTTTCCGGCACGACAGGGCAGGTGAACTCGGCGTTTCGCACAGAGATTCACGCCTATTCGGTGAACGGGAAGAGCTTCAACGCCAATGCGAGCGCGCCGCGGATTCCGGCAGCGCTGGCGCCGGTGGTGAAGGGAATTACGCTGACCAACTTCAGGCCTCCCACGCCGAGCTCCATCAAGCCGATGGTGCTGAACCCGAAGACAGGCAAGGCGCACCCGCTCTATACCGACATATTGAACATGGTGGAGGCGGTATCGCCGGGCGACCTGTCGGTGATCTACGACATTCCGCCAGCAGCGACGGGCAGCGGCGTGACAGTGGGCGTGATCAGCGATTCGAACATCAACCTGGCGATCCCGGCCAATTACCGGACACTGTTCGGGCTGCCGGCGATGACACCGACGGTAGTGGTGGATGGCGTGGACCCGGGAATCAGCGCGGACTCGATTCTGACCACGGCCGCGGTTGAACTGGTGGGCGCGACGGCCCCGCACGCGAAGGTGATCCTTTACACGGCAGCCGATACCGACCTGGACACAGGCCTGGACTTCGCGATGATTCGCGCCGTGGATGACAACGACGTGCAAGTGCTGCTGATGGGATTCGAGAGCTGCGAAGCCACACTGGGAGCGAATATCAATCCGCTGATCGCGGCGGTATGGCAGCAAGCGGCGGCCGAGGGCATTTCCGTCATCACCGCCAGCGGCAATGGCGGGGCGGCGGAGTGCGATGCCGGCGTGAACGGTGCGCAGCCACCGAATGCAGCTACGCAGGGACTGGCAGTGAACGGTTATGCGTCGACGCCGTGGGACACTGCGGTGGGCACGACGGACTTCTTCTACGGGCCGACCGGCACCGTGACTGCAGCCAATCCCACGGTGCTGCTGCAGTACTGGAACATCGCCAACGGGGGGACGGCCGGCTTTACCTCGGCAAGGTCGTACATCCCGGAGCAGCCGTGGAATGGCAGCTATCAGGCGAACAATCAGATCACGTTCGAACCGCCGACCTTCGTTCAGGGATCGGGCGGCGGCGTAAGCACGGTGGGCAATACAGACCCGGACACGGGCGCCCAGTCGCCCTATCCGCAGCCCAGTTACCAGGCCGGTGTGGCCGGCGGCATCTCGACGACCGCGCGCGTGATTCCGGATGTTTCGTTCTTCGGCGCCAA
>DASVAI010000019.1:0-11719 GCA_036376445.1 Acidobacteriaceae bacterium | reverse complement strand
ATCTGGTCGAGCACCGTTTGGATGTCGAGTGCGGGCTTGCTTGGGTTGCGGTTGGAGACGCAGTAGACGCCGTGCTGGCCGACGAGGATGAGGGCGTCGGTGAGCATGTCGAGAGAAACAGCGAGGCGGCCGCGCTCGGGGCCAAGCATGAACTCATGTTTCTCGATGTCATCGCGGCGTTCGGATAATGCGGAAGCGCCGCTGTAGGGACCAGCGGCGCTGTTTTTTTCCTGGCTCTTATGGTTGCTCTCCGTCACTACCACTCCTTGGCCGGTGTATCGATGCCGAGATGGATGGGCGACTGCGGGCCCTTCCAGCGGAGAACGGGCTTGCGCGCGGCGGCGGTCTCGTCCATGCGCTTCACGCGGGTGGCATGCGGCGCCTGCAGGACGAGCAGCGGATTCTCGTCGACCTCGCGCGCGATCTGTTGCATGGCGTCGATGAAGAGATCAAGCTCTTCCTTCGACTCGCTTTCGGTGGGCTCGATCATGAGCGCACCGGGGACGATGAGCGGGAAGGAGACAGTGTAGGGGTGGAAGCCGTAGTCGATGAGGCGCTTGGCGATGTCCCCGGTCTTGACGCCGCGCGCCTGCTGCTTCTTATCGCTGAAGACGACCTCGTGCATGGAGGGCGTCTTGTAAGGCAATTCGTAATAGCCTTCGAGCTTTTTGCGGATGTAGTTGGCGTTGAGGACGGCGTCCTCGGTGGTCTGACGCAGGCCGTCGGGGCCGTTGGCGAGGATGTAGGCAAGGGCGCGGACGAACATGCCGAAGTTGCCGTAGAACATCCGAACGCGGCCGACGGAGTGCGGGCGGTCGTAGTCGAGGCGGAGTGTGCCGTTGGAGTTTTCGCGCACGACGGGCGTGGGCAGGAAGGGCTCGAGAATCTTCTTGCACGCAACCGGACCGGACCCGGGGCCGCCGCCGCCGTGGGGCGTGGAGAAGGTCTTGTGCAGATTGAGGTGCATGACGTCTACGCCGAAGTCGCCGGGGCGGGTCTTGCCGCAGAGCGCGTTCATGTTGGCGCCGTCCATATAGAGAAGCGCGCCCTTGGCGTGCAGCACGTCGGCGATCTTGTGGATCTCGCTCTCGAAGACGCCGATGGTGGAGGGGTTGGTGAGCATAAGCGCAGCGGTCTGGTCGTCGACCTGTTTCGCGAGCTGCTCGATGTCGACCATGCCGTGCTGATTAGAGCGTAGGTTCTCTACCTGATAGCCGCATACGGCCGCGGTGGCTGGGTTGGTGCCGTGCGCGGAGTCGGGGATGAGGACCTTGCGGCGCGGATTGCCCTTCGATTCGTGATAGGCGCGGGTGAGCAGGATGCCGGTGAACTCACCGTGCGCGCCGGCGGCAGGCTGGAGTGTGATCGCCTCCTGGCCGGTGATTTCGAGAAGGCACTTCTCCAGCGTGTAGAGCACCTGCAATGCTCCCTGCGAGAGGGATTCAGGCTGGTAGGGATGGGCTTCCGCAATGCCTTCGAGGCGCGACACGAACTCGTTGACGCGCGGGTTGTACTTCATGGTGCAGGAACCGAGCGGATACATGCCGAGATCGATGGCATAGTTCCAGGTGGAGAGGCGCGTGAAGTGGCGGATGATCTCAATCTCGGAGAGTTCGGGCAGCTCGGGCGCTTCGCTGCGGGCGGCATCGCCGAGAAGCTTTGTGGCATCGGCCGCAGGGACGTCGAGCGGCGGCAGGCGATAGCCGCGCTTGCCCGGCGATGATTTTTCGAAGAGCAGCGGCTCGTTTTGCGTGAGGTGCGCGGAGACCTTCTGACGGTTGCCGGTGAAGCCGCTTCCCTGCTCTGCTGTATCGGGCGTGGTGGCCATTGCGAATCCTTATGCGTGCACCAGCGTGGGCTGGGTGCTGTGGCTGCCGGCGAGGACCTTGGTGGCGCGGTCGATCTGCTCGCGGGTGGTGAGCTCGGTGGCGCACCAAAGGCTGGCGTTGCCCAGCTCTGGATAAAAGCGCCGTAGCGAGAGGCCGCCGATGATCTTGTCTTCGAGCAGGCGCTGGTTGATAGCGTCGGCCGGCTCGTCGGTGACGAGAACAAACTCATGGAAGCGCGGCGACTGGGCGAAGAGCAGCTTCGCACCATTTTGTGACAATGCCTGCGACGCATACAGCGCCTTGGCGAGATTGTGCAGTGCGAGCTCGCGGATGCCTTCCTTGCCGTAAACGGTCATGAAGATCGTGGCCATGAGCGCGACGAGTGCCTGGTTGGTGCAGATGTTGGAGGTGGCCTTCTCGCGGCGGATGTGCTGCTCGCGCGTGGAGAGCGTGAGGACGAAGCCCCGTGTGCCGTCCTTATCGACGGTCTGGCCGGCGAGACGGCCGGGCATCTGGCGGAGATACTTCTCCTTCGCGGCAATGACGCCGCAGTAGGGGCCGCCGTAGCTGAGCGCGACACCGAAGGACTGCGCTTCCATGGAAACGATGTCGGCTTCTCGTGGCGGACGCACTGCGCCAAGCGAGACGGCTTCCGCGATGGAGACGATGAGGAGCGCGCCTTTTTTGTGCGCGATCTCGGCGATGGCGGGAATGTCCTCGACGACACCAAAGAAATTGGGCGATTGGACGAGCACGCAGGCGGTTTCATCTGTGACTGCCGCATCGAGCGCTTTCAAGTCGACCCGGCCGTCTTCTTCGTAGGTGAGCACCTGCTTGTCAATGTTCTGGTGCTGCGCGTAGGTGGCGAGGACTTCGCGGTACTCGGGGTGCACGGTTTTGGCGACGAGCGCACTGGAGCGGCCGGTGACGCGCACGGCCATCATGACGGCCTCGGCCGCGCCGGTTGAGCCGTCGTACATGGAGGCGTTCGCGATGTCCATGCCGGTGAGCTCGCAAATCATGGTCTGGAACTCGAAGATGGCCTGGAGAGTGCCCTGGGTGATCTCCGGCTGATAGGGCGTGTAGGAGGTGAGGAACTCGCCGCGCTGCACGAGTGCGTCGATGACGACGGGGCGGTAGTGGCGATAGGCGCCAGCGCCGAGAAAGCTGGTGTAGCCATTGGCATTCTGCGCGGCGGCCTGCTTGAAGAAGTCGACAATTTCGGATTCGCCCATCTGGCGAGGAATGTCGAGGTCGCGCGCGAGGCGGTATTCGGCCGGGATGGACGCGAAAAGGTCGTCGATGGAGGATGCGCCGATCTCGCGGAGCATGCTCTCGCGTTCGGCGTCGGATTTGGGCAGATAGCGCATGTGATTTGCTCTCTCTAAAACTTCGTCCGTAGGACGATTAGACTTCGACGTAACCTTCAGTCCAGTGATCTACATTCAGCTCATACGGATCGATCGTAAAACCCTCAGGAGTTTCTCTAAATCCAGGTTTGTCACTCACCCGCCCGCGCGCAGCAGTTGCATTCTCCTCGCTGGAATAAACTCCAATCAATTTTGCGTCGTCGTCATACTCATGCCAGAGTAAGAACACTCGATCCATCTCTGCTCCCGGCTCAGTGCGTCTCTTCCTTGATATAGGTCTCGTAGGCGTCCTTCGCGAGCAGGTCGTTGGCCTCGGCAGGGTCGCTGGCTTCGATCTTCATGATCCAGGCGCTGTGTGCGTCGGTGTTGATCTTTTCGGGCGAGGAGGTGAGCTCTTCGTTGACTGCGGTGACCTTGCCGGAGACGGGCGAATAGAGATCGGAGACTGCCTTGACCGATTCGACGCTGCCGAAGACCTTGCCTTTTTCGACGGAGGAGCCGACCTTGGGTAACTCAACAAAGACGATGTCGCCGAGTGAGTTCTGCGCGTAGTCGGTGATGCCGACGGTTCCCTCCTTACCGTTGAGCTGAATCCATTCGTGTTCTTTGGTGTACTTGTAGGTGGCGGGATAGTCGGGCATCGTGCGGGGTCCTCTCCTCAATTGTAAAGACAACGGCAGACAACTACAGACAAAAGCAGGCGACGGCAGAAGGCTTGTATCAGGATGAAAGCGGCGTCTCTATTCTTCTGGTTTTGTCTGTCGTTGTCTGCATTTGTCTGCTGTTGTCTTTCGTCTACTTTTTCGGCCTCTTGTAAAACGGCGTCGGCACCACGACCGCCTTGACGGGCCGGTTGCGGATTTCGACGACAATTTCTCTACCGGGGGCGGTGAATTCGATGGGTAGATGCGCGAGCGCGATGTTCTTCTTCAAAAAGGGCGCGGGCGAGCCGGAGGCCACAGTACCGATCTTCCTGCCGTCGGGCGAAAGGACAGCGTAGCCGTCGCGAGCGATGCCGCGATCGACCATTTCGAGGCCGGCGAGCCGGCGCTTGGGACCGCCGGCGGCGCGGACGGCTTCGAGCGCATCGCGGCCAATGAAGTCGCCCTTGTCGAGCTTGGCGTAGCGGTCCAGACCGGCTTCAAAGACGTTGATTTCGTCGGAGATTTCGTGGCCATAGAGAGCCATGGCGGATTCGAGGCGGAGCGTGTTGCGGGCGCCGAGGCCGCAAGGCACGATGCTGAATTCCTTGCCTGCTTCGAGGACTTCGTTCCAGACGCGCTCGCTGGTGGGCACGTCGGAGGGGACGTAGATTTCGAAACCGTCTTCACCCGTATACCCCGTACGGGCGATGAGGGTATTGTGCAGGCCGCAGACGGTGCCCCAGGTAAACCAGTAGTTCTTGATGCCGTCGAGGTCGCGGTCGGTGAGCTTACGCAGGACGTCAACAGCTTTTGGGCCCTGGATCGCGAGCTGGGTATAGAGGTCCGAGTAGTCGGAGACGTGGACACCGTGCATGCGGCCGACGTTCTGACGGACCCAGTTGACGTCCTTCTCGCGGGTGCCGGCGTTGATGACCAGCAGATAGTCATTGTCGGAGAACTTGTGGACGATGACGTCATCGACGAAGGTGCCGTTCGGATAGAGCAATGCCGAATAGTGAGCCTGGCCTTCCTTGAGCTTCGAGGCGTCGTTCATGGAGATGTGCTGGACGGCAGCGAGCGAATTGGGGCCGCGAAGCTGGATGTCGCCCATGTGGCTGACGTCGAAGACGCCGACTCCGGTGCGGACCGCCATGTGCTCGGCGATGAGGCCGGAGTACTCGACGGGCATGTCCCAGCCGCCGAAGTCGACCATTTTGGCGCCGAGTCGGCGATGCGTGGCATTGAGTGCGGTCTTACGGAGTGCGGCGGCGGGCGCGGCAGTGGACACGGTGCAGAGGTCCTTTGAACGGGGTTGGCAACCGTCTAGGGTAGCACCGCCAGGGGCCTCGCGAAATCGGTTGGTATCGCTGGACTCCCAAAGGCCGCTTTACAGCCGTTACTGGGTCTTGCGGCTCTTTTGCAGATCTTCCACGAATGCCCAGAAGGCCTTGTCGCCGCGGAGCTTTTGGATCGAGTCGTCCTGCGTAGGATCGGGCAGAGACTCACCGGGAATGACGTTGGCCTTTCGGTCAAAAGCCTGCTGCAGATGCAATTTCGCCTCGGTTGCCTTTCCTGCTTCTGCATCGGCGCACGCCAGATTGTAGTAGTTCAGCGGGTAATCGGGTCGATCTGGATAGCGTGCTCCGCGAGCGAGCGTGATTTTTCGAGATCGCCGGAGATTCCAAAGGCCATCACAGCCTGATCGGTCGCGACCCGCCTCCATTTGTTGGTTGCATCATCTGCCGAAAGCAAGCGCAACGCCTGTTCGTAGACAGGGGCAGCCGCTTTCATCATGTCGTGATGGAAGAGGACGGTTGCATACGCGAAAAGATCCCTGAAAGAGGGCTTGGCGTCGGGATCGAAGACAACAGAAGCGAGGGCAGCGGCGATGCCGGGCTGTCCCGGCGTGATGGAATGAGGACTTGAGAATTCGATGTCCGCACATAAGTCCGATGATGCGACGAAGGCGCGCACAACATGCCACTGACGAGATGACGAGCTCTGTGAATACTGAGCAAAAGCAAGCGCTGCTTGCTTTCCGGGGAGAATGCCCTGGGACTCCAGTTTCGTGGATGGGTCCTCTTCCCGGACATGCCGGATCATGCTGTCGCGACATTTTTCGCTGGTGAGAGGCGCCTCCTCTGGATATTGAAAGAGAAAGACGAGCAAACCGATTGCATCGGCCTTGTCCTGGCCACGCAATCCGAACTCACTGCCAGAAGGCTTCGCTGAAGCCTCCACGATGTTGAATGCCGGAGCCTCCAGATGCAGGCGGCCGGAACGCGAAGGCAATGCCAAGGTATAGCCCGACGGGCTCATATCTAAGGACTGGCCTGCGGCAAAACAGGTGAGCATCGCAAAGCCAACCGAAATCCATGCGCGCATGTGCGGATTATAGGTATCGTGCCCGCGCAGACTTCGCGAGAAACGAAGTTGTTAAGTAAGAAGGGCGGTCATGTTTCCCAAATTGACATGCACGCTGAAGATGGATTGCGCGCAGGTGAATGACGGCGCGGCGGAGTAGATGCCCGCGTTACTACTGCAGGAAGGCGCGGATGGCGGGGAGCTGCGCGCGAAGGTCAGTAGTAAGACCGAACGGGCCGGCCTGCTCGATGGTTGCGAGGACCGACTCCAGACAGACGGCAATGACCTGGCGCCTGGGGCGGGGCGAGGATAGCTGGGCGCGCGCGGTGCCTATGTTTGCGCAGAACTCGGCGGCGGGGTCCGGATCGAGGTGCAGCTTGGGAACCTGCAGCTCGAGCGCGGCGAGAAATGGGCGGATGACCGCGACTTCCGTGGCCCGGCAGCTCACTTCCGTCCCGCTCTCGGCGGCTGCGGCGGTTAGGGCTGCGCCATTGCCATTCTGGGCGACGGCATGGAGCGGGGGGAAATGTTCGGTGGATGTGTCCGGCCGGCGGAGGGCTGCTTCCACCTCCACGATGCCGCCGTGCGTGATGGAGACGACGTGGCGGAGGCGAAGATGGATCAGGTTCTCCTTCGCGAGGTATTGAGCGATGAGGAAGGCTTCTCCCTCGGAGAGGCCGATCTCCTGGGCGATGGTCTCGATCTCCACCAGCCCGTCTTCGGCGCCGTCGGTCCGGTTATAGAGGCAGCTCATGAACTCGAAGCGCTGCTTCCGTTTGAGATCCAGAGTACCGGGCATGCAAATCTCCCCAGCTTTACTGTATGAGCCGGATGTTACAGGCGAGTATCACCCAATCCGGTCTCGGAATGTTCCCTTCGGGTGATCAAGGGAAGACGAGAAAATCAAAGTTAATCATCAAAGCTATCAAAGCTGATCATCAAAGCGGGTCAAAGTTGATTTAGGAAATCGCCGATTTTCGCCAAGCTCCTTTTGACATCGCTGGTTAACGGAACAGCTTGCGCGCCTTCGAGGATGGAGAGCAAGGTGGCGAGCGATGCCGCAATGACTGGCTGCTTGGGGCGGGGGGAGAGCAATTGCGCGACTGCGGTTGCGATCTCTGCCTGTGCTTCGCCCATGTCGTCGGGGGAGAGCCGGATTTTGAGCAGCCGTAACTTCAGGGAGGCGAGCAGGTCCGCGATCTCACTGGCCCTGGGGGCGGGCGTGGCGTGGGGCTGGAGCACGCGGGCGGTTGCTCCGCGGGTGGACGGGATTGCGGCCGGGGGTAGGGGTAGCGGGATGGGAGCCTTCGCGGCGGCCTGGGCACGCTCGAGGAGTTTGTGGACCTCGTCGCTGATCTCCGGGACAGGCGCCGGGGCGGCAGCGGCTTCGCCGGCGATGACCCGGGGATCGAGGCCGATGGCCTGGCAGATGCTTGTCAGGTCCAGTTCCTCGCCGGGCTTCTCTGCCAGTGGCGGCGGCATGGGCTGGAAGGGGAGATTGACGGGCGGCTCTGGCGCAGCATGCAATTGCTGGTTGAAGTCGGGCGTCTCGGCATGGTGGCTGGGCATGGACGAGGGGGCGGAGAAGATATGCTCCGCGGCTGGGTTGAGCGGCGGAAAGTGGGCGGTGGGCTTGTCCGGCTGACCGAGCGCCGTCTCCACCTCATCGACGCCGGTGTGGGTGATGGAGATGATGTTGCGCATGCGAACGCGGAGCAGGCCTTCGTCGGCGAGGAAGAGGGCGATGATCTCGGTTTCGAGCAGCGGCAGTTTGATCTGTTCGGCGATCTCCTCAACATAGATGAGGCCCATCTCGCTGCCCTCTGTCTTCTCGTAGAGGCATCGCATGAACTCGAAGCGCTGTTTTCGCTTGGTGTCGAGTGTGAAAGCCACGACCGGCTGCCTCCAGCGCACAGGATAAATGTTTGCTAGTGGTTGCAGGAACGGTTTCCGCGAGGGAGCCTCTCCCCCCTCCGGTTCCGGGGGGGTGGCTCGGAAGCAGCGCCGAATCAGAAGGATAGCGGCGCTCCGAAGATTCAAAGTCCTGCTTCTAAAGGAGTTGCCGCTAAATTCGCCCATTTGGACTTAGCAGGACCGGTGGAGTGGCCTCGGCCCGATTGTTACTCGCCTCCAACCTCACAGTAGCAATCTTGGCGTCATTAACCGGCAACTTTCCCGAGGTTTGTGATGACCATCGTTTCTTAATGGGCCGCGAGGAAGTGATGCGCGGAAAGCGCGATGGACCAGCCGACGACGACGATGTGGATGACGAGCTGGGTGGCGGCGAATTTGAGGTTGAAGGGGCGCTTGGGACGGCGGGAGAGCGGGAGGACAACGAAGTTCATGACAAGGAAGACGGTGATGCCGTAAAGCGCGCCGGCGAGGAACGGGCGCTGAATCAGGAAAGGCACATGTAGAGCGGCGAGGACGTAAATTGTGGAGATGACGAGCGAGATGAAGAAGTGAAGAACGAGACCGAGCGCGGCGGTGGCGCCGCTGCCGGTTTCGAGCGCGCACGAGCCGAGCAGGCCTGATGCCACGCCCTTCCAGACGCGCGAAATCGGAATGCGAAGTGTGGCGGCCTGGGCACTGGCGGCGATGCCGTCGAATGTGCCGCAGAGCAGCGTGGAGGTCAGGATGGCCTGGGTGATGGACTCCATTGGGTTTTAGATTTTGCGCTTCGTTGCTGGATTCACAACTGAGGGTTGGAACGGATGCGCCTTCAGTGGAATCAAGCCGACATCCTCTTCTAGGTATGGGGCCACCGATTGCTTATCCCACCCTTCGCTCCGCCGCGGCGCAGCCGGATCGTGCGGTACACTCGCCCGGTTGAAAGGATGGTGACGATGCAGACGCTCAAGACGTTTCTATGGTTTGACGGCAATGCGGAAGAGGCGGTGGATTTCTGGGTCTCCGTCTATAAGGATGCGAAGAAGGGTGCGGTGCACTACTACGCGGATTCCTTCCCAGACCCGAAGTGGCGGGGCAAGGTGATCACTGCGACGTTCACGTTGCGCGGCCATGAGTTTGTGGCGCTGAATGCCGGTCCGAACTTCAAGTTCACCCCGGCGGTGTCATTTATGGTGACGTGCGCGACGCAGCAGGAGATCGACGATTACTGGGCGAAGCTGACGGACGGCGGCTCGACGATGGCGTGCGGATGGCTGACGGATAGGTTTGGCGTGACGTGGCAGATCACTCCGGAGAAGCTGGACGCGATGATCAACGATCCGGACAAGGCGAAGGCGGAGCGGACAATGAACGCGATGATGGGGATGGTGAAGCTGGATATTGCGGCGCTCGAGCGGGCTTACGAGGGAAAGTAAAGTCAGCGGCCGGTGAATCGAATTGGGCGGCGGCGCATCCTGAACTAGCCGGATTGGAGAGTGCCTGATGAGCCGCAGCTTTGCAGAACGTGCGTTTACGCCGCTGGTGAAGAAGCAGCAGGAGCTGCATGGGAGCCGGCGGCAGTATGCGCGGATGGAGGAGCTCGGCGAGGCGGGCGATCGGCTGGGAGAGTTTGAGCGGGAGTTTATCGCCGGTCGCGATGGGTTCTACATGGCGTCGACGGGCGAAAGCGGCTGGCCTTACATCCAGTATCGCGGGGGCGAGAAGGGCTTTCTCCATGTGCTGGAGGACCAGATGCTGGGCTTTGCGGACCTGCGCGGCAATAAGCAATACATTACGATGGGCAACCTGGAGCACGACAATCGCGTGGCGCTGTTTTTTATGGATTACGCGCACCAGCTTCGGCTGAAGATCCTGGGTCGCGCCGAGATCCATGAGAGCGATGCTGCCGCGGCGGAGCTGATTGCGAAGCTGAAGGTGCCGGGGGAGAAGACGCCGACGGAGCACGCGGTGGTGATCCATGTGGAGGCGTTTGACTGGAACTGCCCGCAGCACATTACTCCGCGGTACACGTTAGAGGAGTTGGCGGGGACTCTGGAGCCGGTGCGGAGGCGGTTGGAGGAGTTGGAGGCGGAGAATGCCCGGCTGCGCGAGCTCGCCGGCGAGACTGCGGTGAAATCCTAGCGCTTGCGAGCGGGTAACGTGACCCCACCCCTCCCCCCTCCCGCTGCGGGAAGCGGGCTTGTATCTATATTCGAATCATTCCCTTAGGCGCTCTCCCGTGAGTCAAAGTCGTCTTTCCAAAGGGGTTATCGCTAAATTCGTCCAGCGATTGGAGTTAGAGCAATTAAAAAGCCACCTTGACGGTGGCTTTTTGTGTACCGGTCTTCCGGCTGGAGCTTGATCTCTACTTCTAGTCTAGCAAATTGGCCCTATTAAGCTGGCACATTTCCTGTGGATTTGTGACGGTGGTGGTTTCGTTTTGGGAATTGTGGGGCTTAGCGGTCAGGAGATGCGCCTTCCGGTGATGGTGTACTTCGCGTCGGGAGGATCCTTTGGGGCGTTCACCTTCTCCTTCGCGGGTTTCTTCTCCTCCGCAGCTCTCATCGCCTCCGCAGGCCTCATCGCCTCTTTCATCGCCTCCGCAGGCTTCTTCTCCTCTACAGCTTTCATCGCCTCCGCAGGCCTCTTCGCCTCCGCAGGCCTCATCGCCTCCTTCATCGCCTCTTTCATCGCCTCCGCGGGCTTCTTCTCCTCTACAGCTTTCATCGCCTCCGCAGGCCTCTTCGGCTCCGCAGCTTTCATCGCGTCCGCAGGCCTCATCGCCTCTGCAGGCTTCAATGACTCGGCAGGCTTCTTCGCCTCCGCAGGCTCCTCCGGGATCATCGCCCATGCGAAGCCGTGCGCCAGCCATAGAAATATGGTGGCGAAGAGGCACACCGAAACAAGGCCAGCGAGGAAGAATACTACCTGGCCTTCAGAGTGTTTGGTGGCGGCAAACAACCCGATTAAGACGAAGGCGAAGGTTGCGAATGAGAAGCCGACCGCGAAGCGCTGAAGTCGACGCGATAAAACACCCATGCGATTACTCATTTAGGTCCTCCGCCGGTTGCTGAATCGACCTTGGAGAGCTTATCGAACAGAGCCGCGTGCCTGCCCAGATAGGCTGCACCCTCCGTCTAGGGCTCCAAGTCTATCGCGATTCTTCGAGTAGGGTTACTGGGCGAATTACCAGTTTCCTGGAGGCCTTTATGAGATTGTCCCAACCACAGGGGCATGGGGCACCCGGCGCTTCGCTACACTGGCCCAGATCTTCAGTGGGGCGGGAGAGATGGATGGCAATCACGGTTCGATTTGTCACACGCGCGGACTATGCTTCGTGGCTTCCGCTGTGGGAGGGGTACAACTTCTTCTACGGGCGACATGACGCGACGGCGCTGCCGGAGGAGATCACGCGGATGACGTGGGCACGCTTCTTCGATGCGTATGAGCCGGTGTGGGCGCTGGTGGCGGAAGAGGATGGGGCGCTGGTTGGACTGGCGCATTACATGTTCCATCGCAGCACGATCACGATTGAGCCGACGTGTTATCTCCAGGACTTATTCACGGCCGAGGCGGCGCGCGGCAAGGGCGTGGGCCGAAAGCTGATCGAAGCGGTGTATGA
>DASVAI010000378.1:0-10972 GCA_036376445.1 Acidobacteriaceae bacterium | reverse complement strand
GGAGCAGGCCGGTGCAGCGCCCGTCGCTCTCATCAGTGAAGGATTGTGGCGACGCAAATTCGATGCCTCGCCGCAAATTCTCGGGCAGAGCATCACACTCGACGGCCGCGACTACACTGTCGTGGGCGTGATCCCGGCATCTTTCCGTCTGCGCCTCTCCAGCTTCCGCGAGCGCGACATCTATGCTCCGTTCCACCAATGGAACAATCCGCTGCTCATGCATCGCGATGCCGGCCTCGGCATCCACGGCTTCGGCCGGCTTCACCCCGGCGTGACCATCGCGCAGGCCACCGCCGACATGAATCAAGTCACCAGCAGTCTTGCCGCGGCGTACCCCGATGCCGATAAAGGCATCGGAGCCAGCATCGTCCCCCTCAAGGAGCAGATGATCGGCGAAGTGCGCCCGTTTCTTCTCGTGTTGCTCGCCGCCGTCGGCTTCGTGCTGCTGCTCGCCTGCGTCAATGTGGCGAGCCTGCTGCTCGCGCGCTCTTCCGCGCGCCGCCGTGAGTTCGCCGTGCGCGCCGCGCTGGGAGCCACTCGCCGCCGGCTCATCTTCCAGCTACTCACGGAAAGCATTCTCCTTGGGCTCGCCGCCGGCGCACTCGGACTCCTCCTCGCTCTCCTGGGAACGCGTGCAGCGCTCGGCCTGCTGCCCACAGCACTCCCGCGCGCGTGGGAGGTCGGCATGGACTTCCGAGTCCTTGTCTTTACCGCTGCGATCTCACTGCTCTCGGGCGCCCTTTTCGGACTCGTGCCCGCGCTTCGCACTTCGCAGGCCGATCCGCAATCAGCCCTCAAGGAAGGCGGCCGCACCACAAGCGGCGGACACAACCGCGTACAGAACACATTCGTTGTTACGGAGATGGCGGTTGCCCTGGTCCTGCTCATTGGCGCCGGCCTCATGCTGCGCACCCTCGCGCGCCTCTCCATGGTCGATCCCGGCTTCGATCCCCACAATGTCCTCGCCTTCGGGATCACACTGCCGCCGTCCATCAACCACGCGACTCCCGACCAGATTCGAGCCACATACCGCGAACTGAACCGCCAGTTCGCCGCAACACCCGGCGTGGAAGCCATCTCCCAGGTATGGGGCGCGCTTCCCCTTAGCTATGACGACGAGCAGTTGTTCTGGATCGATGGCCAGCCCAAGCCGGCAAATGAAAACGGCATGAGCTGGGCTGTCGACTATATCGTCGATCCCGGATATCGCAACGTCATGCGCATCCCGCTCCGCAGCGGCCGCTTCTTCACACCGCAGGACGACGAGCACGCGCCGCTCGTCACAGTTATCGATGATGTCTTCGCCCGCCAGTATTTCCCCGGCCAGAACCCCATCGGAAAACGAATCGTGCTCAAGAACACAGAGCGAAAGCTGGAAATCGTCGGCGTCGTCAACCACGTCAAGCAGTGGGGACTCGATCTTGACGACACGAATTCTCTGCGCGCGCAGCTTTACATTCCTTGCATGCAGATGCCGGACGACTTCGTCGCTATGAGCACAGGCTCGCAGGTGATCCTGCGCTATCGCGGAAGCATGTCGGCCGCCCTCGGTGCCATTCGCGGCACCAGCCGCAACATCAGCAATCAGCAGGTGATCTATAACGATATGACCATGGAGAGCGTCGTCGCCGATTCGATGGCCTCGCGCCGCTTCGCCATGACTATACTTGGCGCATTCGCCGCGCTCGCGCTGCTGCTGGCGGGCGTTGGCATCTATGGGGTCATCGCGTATGTCGTCGGCCAGCGTACGCATGAAATCGGCATCCGCATGGCGCTTGGCGCGCAGCGGCGCAACGTGCTCGGCCTCGTGCTGTGGCAGGGCGCGCGCCTCGCGCTCATCGGCGTCGCCATCGGCATCGCGGGCGCTGCGGCGCTGACGCGCCTCATGAGCGGCTTGCTCTACGGTGTCAGCGCCACCGATCCGATTACCTTTGCGGCGGTGGCGCTCGTCCTCATCATCGTCGCGCTCGCCGCCTGCTATTTCCCGGCGCGCCGCGCCACGCGTGTCGATCCTGTCTCCGCACTCCGTTACGAATAGCGCGACTTGAGCCAAGCCGCCGAGCGCGCGATACCCTCAGCAAAGGAGACCCGCGGCGCAAATCCGAAATCCGCCCGCGCCCGCGCCGCAGGGAACTCCTGGCTCCGCCCGAGCAGGTGCACCGCGTGCCGCGTCAGCAGCGGTCTCTGCTTCACCCGCAGCGCGCCGTACGGCAATTCCATCGCGCGCCCCAGCGCCATTGCCGCTGCGAATGGAACCGACATCCACGGCCGCCGATAGCCCATAGCGTCCGCCAGCGCATCCACATACTCGCGCCACGTCACCCGAGCCTCATCGCAGATGTTGTATGCGTGCGCGACTGTGACCGCGCTCTCCGCCGCATCGATCATCGCCTGCGCCACGTTGTCCACATAGCTAAACCCACCCAACGCACGGCCGCCGTCAATCAGCAGCATCATCCGCTGCCGCAGCAGCTTCGCCACCTCCACCGTGAAGTCCTTCCCGCGCGGCCCATAGATCGTCGCTGGCCGCAGAACCGTCACCCGCAGCCCGTGCTCGCGATGCGCCTGCCATACCGCTGACTCAGCCTGAATCTTCGTCCGGTTATAGGGCAACCCGGCATCGTGCATGGGCGCGTTCTCATCGCACGGCATCGCAGGATACCCATACACATCCGTCGTGCTCACATGCAGGAAGCGCTCCACCGTCCCCGCCCGCACCGCGGCATTCAGCAGGTTCTGGGTGCCCACAACATTTGTCTCAAAGTAGTTAGCCAGCGGAGACCAGTCCGTCGAGCACGCCGCGCAGTGATAGATCACCCGGACGTCGCGCACAGCCTCGGCCAGCGCAGCCGCATCGTCCAGGTCACCCCGCACAATCTTTATCTGTAGATGAGATAAATGCCGCAGATCCGAGGAAGGCCGCGCCAGCACCCGCACATCCGCGCCGCGTTCGACCAGCATCTCCGCCAGCCGCCCGCCTAGAAAACCGCTCGCCCCGGTTACCAGGATCGTCACGAGACCGAGCACTCCCTATAGATCGTCATCCCCACCGAAGCGAAGTGGAGGGATCTGCTTTTCATTAACAGTGCAATGAACCGGGGTGGCCCATTCTACCGCAGGTAGTTGGGGGTGTTCCCAACAATACAGTCGGAGCGAGCTTCCGAATCGGCAGTCCTAGCTCGCTAATTTCCCAAACACATCCAGCGCAAACTCCAGATGCTCGCGCGTATGTCCCGCCGTCACGCACAGCCGCAGCCGAGGCGCGCCCTGCGCCACCGCAGGGAAGAGCACTGGCGTCGCCAGGATGCCGTAGTCGCGCAGCCGTCGCGCCGTCAGCGCCGCCGAGGGCTCATCCTTATAGATCACCGGGATCACTGCCGTCTCCGACAGCCCGGTGTCATACCCCAGCTTCTTCAGCCCCGAGCGCAGGAACTGCGCATTCCGCTGCACGCACATGACTCGCTCCGGCTCGTCCTTCAGGACTGCAAGCGCTTCCTTAACCGCCGCGATCGCCGGCGCGGCCATCGCGCCCGAAAAGATAAACGGCGCCGACGCATGCTGCAGGAAGATGATCAACTGCTGCGACCCCGCCACGAAGCCGCCGTTCGAGGGAATCGCCTTCGCCAGCGACCCAGTCCAGATGTCCACCTCGTTCGTGTCGACGCCAAAGTGCTCATCCGTTCCGCGCCCATGCCGGCCCAGCACACCCGAGGCATGCGACTCATCCACCAGCAGGAAGCAGTCGAACTCCTTCTTGATCGCAATCAGCTCCGGCAGAATGCAGATGTCCCCGTCCATCGAGAACACGCCGTCGCTGATGATCAGCGTGCGGTTTGCCGCCGGTCCGTTCTGGATTTCGTGGCGCAGGCTCTCCGGATCATTATGTTTGAAGCGCTGGATCTGCACGCCCGCCATCTTGCAGGCATCCAGCAGGCTGCGATGCGACAGCGTGTCCATGATCACGCGGTCCGCCGGCCCGAAGAGCGATGCAATCACCGCCACATTCGCCAGATACCCGGAGCTGTACGTGATCGCCGCCTCTGTCCCTTTGTACTCCGCCACCGCGAGCTCCATCTCGCGGTGCAGGTCCAGCGTGCCGGTCAGCAGCCGCACTCCACCGGTGCCCGTGCCGTATTGGTCCAACGCCTCCATGGCCGCGCGCTGCACCCGTGGATGCCCGATCAGCCCCAGGTAGTCATAGGACGACAGCATCACCAACTGGTGCCCGTCCGCCGTCACCACCGGCCCTGGCCGGCCCTCCAGCGGGATCTGGAACGGATACGCATCCACCGAGCACGCCAGCGCCGTTGAGTCAAACAGCCGGCGCGCCCGCGGATCCAGCAGATCGTTCTTTTTGAAGCCGCACTTCGCGCCCTGCTTGAAGTACTCATCAAACATCTCTCCGGAGGAAGAAGGAAATGCTTTGGCAGGCGTTTCGTTGACCGGGACCGCGGGATTGTTCATGTGTGGAGTCCGATTCTACCCAATGCCCCCCTGATTGCCTAGCACGAAGGGCACTTTCTGAATGCAGTGGCGGTATCCCTTAAGGTGCGCTGAATTCTCCCAAGTCTTCGCGCTCGTGTGCTGCGAATCGATCATGCTCGTCTCCACCGATTAGGTCACCCGCGAACGCGGATGTGAGCGACAACGGAGCGAACCTCGTTCTACGCGCCGCAGGCGCTTTTGCCCGGACGGCCAGTCCCCCATGACGTCCGAAAATGGCCAGACACGCCGCCCCTCCGGGGAGCACACTGAGCAAGTGATGGACACAGACACGCTCGACCCTGTTTTGCTCGATCCCGAGATATGCTATCGCGCGCTCCAGACCCGCGACGCTCGTTTCGACGGACGCTTCTTCACCGCCGTCACCACCACCGGCATCTACTGCCGGCCCATCTGCCCCGCGCGCACGCCGATGCGCAGCCATTGCCGATTCTTTCCGAGTGCTGCCGCCGCGCAGCAGGCGGGTTTTCGCGCCTGCCTTCGCTGCCGTCCCGAGATCGCTCCGCAGTCTCCTGCATGGCGCGGCACCGCCTCCACCGTCAGCCGCGCCATGGCTCGCATTGCGGAAGGCGCGCTCGACAGCCCCAACGCATCGGTCGAGCAGCTCGCCGCCTCGCTAGGCGTGGGCGAGCGCCAGCTCCGCCGCCTCTTCGACCGACACGTCGGCGCATCGCCGCTCGCCGTCGCGCAGACGCGCCGCGTGCTCTTCGCCAAGCAGCTCCTGCACGAAACCCGTCTGCCCATGGCATCCGTCGCCATGGCCGCGGGCTTTGGCAGCATCCGCCGCTTCAACGACACGTTCCTCTCGCTCTACAAGCGGCCGCCGAGCCAGTTGCGCCGCCGCTCGGTCAGCGCGTCATCGAATGCGCCACTCACGTTGCGACTGCCCTATCGCCCGCCCTTCGACTGGGAATCCCTCCTCGCCTTCTTCACGCCACGCGCCGTCCCCGGTGTGGAAGAAGTCCGCGACGGCATCTACCGTCGCATCGTTCGCGTCGGAGAAGGGAAAGACGACCACGTCGCCATCATCGCTGTCACGCATCTGCCCGCGCGCAACGCGCTGCAGGTAGAAGTCGCGTGCGATCACGTCCCCATCCTTCCCGTAATCGCAGCGCGCCTCCGCCGCGTCTTCGATCTCGATGCCGATACGGAAGCCATCGCCGCGCATCTCTCGCGCGATCGTATCCTTGCGCGCGAAGTCCGCCGCCATTCTGGCCTGCGCACACCCGGCGGCTGGGATGCATTCGAAATCGCCGTCCGCGCCATCCTCGGTCAGCAGATCAGCGTCGCCGCCGCGCGCGGTCTCGCCGCAAAGCTCGTCGCGCTCTGCATGCCGCCGCTCCGGCTCAACCATGCGAATCTCACCCACGCTTTCCCAACTGCGCAGCAGCTCGCCGCAGCCGACCTCACCGCGCTGGGCATGCCGGCCGCGCGTCGCAATGCGCTTCTCTCGCTGGCTCGCGCAGCCATCAGCAACCCAGAAATCTTCGAGCCCGCCGCCACCCTGGAAGAGAGCATCACCCGACTGCGTTCCGTTCGAGGGATCGGCGAGTGGACCGCGCAGTACATCGCGCTCCGCGGCCTGCACCACCCCGACGCATTCCCCGCATCCGACATCGGCATCCTCCGCAATGCCGAGCAGGTCCTTGGAATGCGGCCTTCGCTGGCGGGCACGCGCCTATCCCCATCGCAGCTTCTCGCCCGCAGCGAGCAGTGGCGTCCGTGGCGCGGCTACGCAGCGCAGCATCTTTGGACGGCGACCCACATCAAACCGATGCCGCGCCGCAAAAAGTCTGGTATCGCCGCGCTGCGCGTGCCCGCAATCGCCGCGTCAACATCCCTCCCGACAGGAGCAACAGCATGAGCACACCGTTCGCCTTCATGTCCGATTCGCTCGACACGCCGATCGGCCACCTCATCTATATCTGCGATCGCGACGGCGCACTCCGCATGATCGACTGGTCCGACCACGAAGCCCGCGCGCTCCGCCTGCTCGGCATCCATTACGGCAAGGACAACTACACGCTCACGAACAAGCGCGATCCCTTCGGCCTCACCACGCGCCTCGCATCCTACTTCGCGGAGGACATCGCCGCCATCGACGACATTCCCACCGCCACCGCCGGCACCGCCTTCCAGCGCGAAGTCTGGCGCGCGTTGCGCGACATCCCTGCCGGCCAGACCATCAGCTACGGCGAGCTCGCCCGCCGCATCGGACGTCCTGCAGCCGTCCGCGCCGTCGGACTCGCCAACGGCGCAAATCCCATCGGCGTTGTCGTGCCATGCCACCGCATCATCGGCGCCAACGGATCACTCACCGGCTACGGCGGCGGCCTCCATCGCAAAGAATGGCTGCTAGCTCACGAGCGCGCCCATACAGGCCGCAACGAGTCCGAACCACAGACCGAGCTTGCCTTCGCCCCTGAATAAAAGCCGAAGAATAAAGTTCCATCCCCGTACACATTTCCTGTATGGTCTCCACGCATTCTGCAGGTCCTGATCGGTTGCCCCGGAAAATGGATCTGCCGGATATTCTGCTCCACCAGTCTTGAGGGCCAATGCAAGTGGAGGTTCTCATGAAGGTGTCTCGTCTGTTTGCTTCTGCCGTCATCACAGCGGCTCTCTCCACCACTCTCGTCGCACGAGGCGATCGAATCGCTGGTCCGAGCGGTGGCGAGGTCGCGGGCGCCGTTGTTGGCGTCAGCGCAGGCGTCGCTGTCGTCGTCGCGGTCGTTGCCGTCAATCACGGCCATCACGTCAAGACCGGCTGCGTTGTTTCCGGCCCGCAAGGCCTCGAGCTTCAGACCAGCGACTCCACGAGCTACGCGCTCGAAGGCGATACCGCGAATCTCAAGGTCGGTAACCGCGTCAAGATTCACGGGTCTAATGTCAAGAAGGCTAAAGATGCCGCCGGTCCCGATGTCTTCAAAGTTCAAAAGCTCAACAAAGACTATGGCACTTGCCATCTTGAGCGCGCCTCGGTGTCGAACGCGGCCCCTAGTCTCCCCTGACACGGCGGAAGCCCCACATTTCGAAGACTCACTTTCGGCTACTTACAGCACTCAACGTGAGCGACCAACAGGAGGGAACCGAGATATCCGCGCCGCAGGCGCGTGCGCCTGGACGGCCAGTCCTCAGCGGCTTATCCGCAAAGCAAACTGAGCCACCCGCGGGTCGGTCACGGTGCTGGTAATACTCCCAAACGCCGGCGACCCAAAACTCCCATTTGGCTGCGAAAACGCAGGCGTGTTCGTCACATCGAACAGCTCCGCGCGAAATTCCACCTGGGCCTTCTCCGCAAGCGAGAAGTGCTTCACCAGCGCAAGGTCCAGGTCGCGATACGCCGGCCCGCGCACCGGATTCCGTGACGCATTTCCCAGCGCAAACCGCGGCGCAGTCGAGAACGCATCCGTGTTGAAGTACCTTGTCGGTTTGCGTTCGCTCGCGGGCAGGGAAGTCCCCCCGTGCACAAACGGCCGCTGCAGCGCGAATCCCGCAAACGCATTGTTGTTGGTCGCCTGCGTCACCGTCACCGGCATGCCAGACTGCAGCGCCATGATCGCGTCCACGTCCCATCCGCCCAGCAGCGCATTTGCAATGCCGCTCGATGCAAAGCTATGCCCGCGTCCCGCCGGCAGACTGTACACCGCGCTCAGCGCCGTCACGTTCGTCATATCGCCGCTCGAAGCATCGCGCTCCAGGTATGGCCGGTAGGTGTCCGCCGCCACCAGGCTGCTCGAATTGGGTGACGACAGCACCGTCGACGAGAACACCGACGACGCATCATCAATCAGCTTCGAGTACGTGTAGCTGAAGAGCAGCGTCAGCCCATGACTCGTCCGCTGCTCCACCTTCGCCTCCAGCGCGTTGTAGTTCGTGGTGCCGCTATTGTGCCGGTAGATCGCCACGTTCTGGAATCGCGGATACGGCTTCAGCAATTGCGCCGTCGCCACCGTTTTGCCGCCGATCGGGCTCGACTTCGGCAGTTGCCCGTAATAGGGATTCGGCACCTTCTTCAACAGCGCATTGCCCTCGGCCAGTTGGTCCACCGTCAGCTGATTCAAATTCGAATCCGGAATCCCCACATGCACAATGTGCGATCCCACATATGCCACATCGAACGACAGGTTCGGCGTGATCGCACGCTGGATCGCCAGGTTCCACTGCTGCACGTAACCAGAGCCGGCCTTGCGATCCGCCGTGTACACGCTCTGCCCCAGCCCGGCATTCGGCGTCAGCGGGATCGGCGCCACCGTCGGCCCGTTCTGCAATTGGAACGCCGCGTTCACGCTATCCTGCGTATTCTGCTGCACGTTCTGGATGAAAGGGAACTGCGGCGTTGTAAACGGCGTCGTGATCCCCGATTGGTCGATGAACACGATTCCGAATCCCGTTCGCGCCACCGTCTTCGGCGTCACCAGGTACGTCAGCCCCACGCGCGGTCCAACATTGCCCCAGTGCAGCTCGCGAGCCGTGTTCGGATATCCATTCTTGCCCAGATAATCGAGCTCCTGCGTCGCCAGATTGAAAACGGCGCCCTGGTTATTCTTCTCCGTCGAAGGATGGTGCAGCGTCCACCGCGCGCCAATGTTCAGCGTCAGCCGCGGCGTGGCCTTCCAGTCATCCTGCGCAAAGAACTCCTGGATATGATCCCGCGGTCGTAACTTCTGCTGTTGCAGATCGACCTGGAACGTATCCACCTGACCCAGCAGGAAACTCGCAAACGAGTTGCCGCTGTCGGTCACACTCGGCAGGTTCGTTCCCGTCGTCGTAAACGCAAACGACCCCGTTGGGTTCGGCGGCGACACCGTATTCAACTGATACCACCGCGCATCCACGCCCGCTTTCAGCGAATGCGCGCCGCGCACCCAGTTCACCGTGTCGACAAATTGCCACACGCCCGTCTGATACTGCGAGTTCGTGCTCGCGGAAACCCCGATCTGCTGATAGCCGGTAAACGTAAACAGCGGCAGCGCATTGTTGAAGGCAGCATTCGCCGGAATCCCCGGAATCCCCAGCGCGGCGGACGCCGGCTCGCTCAGCGCGACTCCCTCCGTCGTATTGCCGCGCCGCGTATATCCCAGTCGCAGATCATTCAGTAGATGTGGCGTGAATGTATGCGTCTCGTTGAACACCGCCTGCTGCCCCAGGATGTGCGTCAGCCCTGAATAATTGAACGACCCCAGCACGGACCCTGATATCTGTCCGCTCCCATCTGGCAGCGGCGACACCGGCTGCGCCACCTCGCTGTAATACGAATAGCGCCCGAACGCGCTATCGTTCTCGCCCATCGCGCCGTCCACCCGCACATCAAACTGGTTCTCATGATCGACATCATCCGCGATGCGCGTGTAGTTATTCGCCGTCCCGCTCGTTGTCGGCGCCGGCAGCCGCGACACCAGCCGCTCCGCCGCCAGATCGAAAGGCGTCGTGATCACGTCATCCGGAAACCCCGTGCGCATGTACGTTGTTCCGTTGAAGACCGTTGTCGCCGGATCATAGATCTTCGCCACGCCGGTAAAGATCCCCTGGCGCTCCGCCATCGTCGGAATCGTCGATGTCCGCACAACCCCGATCGCCTGCCGTATCCCCTGATAGTCGCCGAAGAAGAAGAGCCGGTCCCGCAGCACCGGGCCGCCAATCGTGCCGCCGTACAAGTTCCGCCGGTACTCCGGCTTGCGCACCGGCTGCCGCGCAAAGTAGTTGCGCGCGTTCAGGTCCTCATTCCGCAGATACTCGAACAGGCTCCCGTGAAAATCATTCGTGCCCGAGCGAGTCGTCACATTCACCACGCCGCCGTTGAACCGCCCGTACTCTGCCGGCACGTTGTTCGACTCAATCGTGAACTCCTGTATGTCATCGAGAATGGGGAAGAACACCACCTGTCCCGGCTCCGGCTGCAGCGCCGAAATGCCGTCATACAGATACTCGTTCGTGCGCGGCCGTCCGCCGTTGATGCGCGGCAGCAGCGTTCCCGGCGGCAAAGCCACACCCGGCGCCAGCGTCGATAGCTGAATGAAGTTCCTCGTGTTCAGCGGAATCGCCTGCACCGTCGTGCCGGGAATGTTCGTCTGGATATTGCTCAGCTCCGACTGCAGCAGCGGTACATCATCTGTAATCGTGATAGTTTCCTGCGCGCCCCCTGGCTTCAGAGCCGCATCTACGCGCACCGCCGCGCCGGTCGCCACCGTCACCCTTTGCCGCAGCACAGTCGCAAATCCTTGCGCCATCACCTTGACGGAATAGCTTCCCGGTTCAAGCTGGGTTACGGCATAGTAGCCGTCGCCGGTTGTCGCGGTCGTGCGCGCCACGCCCGTGCTCGTGCGTGTCGCCGTCACGCGAGCGCCGGCAATCGCTGCGCCGGAAGCATCCGTCACCCGCCCCTGCAGCCCGCCCGCAATCTGCGCCCAGGCATTAGCGCAAAAGGCGATCGGCAGCAGCAGTGAAAGGGCACAGCGTAGCAGCATCT
>DASVAI010000372.1:0-5858 GCA_036376445.1 Acidobacteriaceae bacterium | reverse complement strand
AGCGGAGCAGGGCTTAAGTGGAGGAGGCTTCGATGATGCGCGGTTTCAATCGATGGCGGGTGCTGTTGGTACTGCTGGGCGATTGCGGTTCAGTTGCCGGCTTTTGCGGCGGGCGATGGGATGACGCGGTACTTCGTCCTTTTTCTGCGGCGGAGTCCGGAGTGGAAGCCGCTGGCGAAGGAGGAGGCGGAGCGGTCCCATTCCTGCGGGGCTGAATCCTGCCAGTCGTAGAAGCGCTCGAGGAGGCGGACGAGGACTTCCGGTTGGGTGATGTCCTGATCCTCGCGGCGTGGGTTCGCGATGACGCCGTTCTGGACGAGAACGGCGCGGGATGGCTCCTGAAAGAGGATGTTGTTGCGTGGGTAACCGGCTTCAAATTTCTTCTGGATCTCGGGGTCGAGGTCGTCCTTGGTGTCCTTGGCTTCCCAGTAGCCGCGCGGCAGGTGGAACTCGTCGATGAGGCACCCGTTCACGCTGATGCGGCGGCTATCTTTGCCGGCCATCTCGTATTCGGGGACGAGGGTCCACTGGAACTGGCCGCAGCATTTTTTTACCCGGATTGTGGGCACTGCCGGCGAACAGCAGATCTCTCCACTGCGCGGCTTCGCCGCTCCGCTCGAGATGACGAAGAAGAGGTGGACGCCTGGCATCGAGTTGATTCCCCCGGCCCTACCCTCTCACCCTAATCTGCGAAAATGGCGCAGGTGGGGAGCCTCAGGACGGGCACCCGATGCCAGAAATTCGTAACTGTATCGATACCATCGTCCGAGAATTCTCTTGATTCTGTTTTGGCGCTCCATCTACGATCCTGCTCCACCTCTGCACGGTAGATGACGATGACTACGATCGGGGCTTTCACGATTCCCATCGCAGCGCTCTCGCTGGTCGGCGGGCTATCTGAATCCTGGCTTTCGTTCGTCTGCCTGCTGCTCATCGCAGCCGGCGTGTACCTCGCGTGGCGGCGCCTGGGCTGGAATAAGTTTCTGGTGTGGCTGGAATTTGCGTACTTCGTACGGTTCCAACTCACAGGCGCAGCGCTGATTGCTCTGATTTTGCCGGCTGGATATTTTCTAGTGCCTTCCATTTTTATTGGATTGTTTGACGCCCAGAGTCCACTTTCCTTTGGATTCGTTGTCTACGCGGCGCTGCAACTCGCCTTCACCATCATGATTACGTACCGTCTCACCCGGGTATATGGACCGGAACGGTTCGAGCGAATGGGCGAACTGCCGCCGATGCGGCTTCCTACCTGGAGGAATACCGGGCTGTTTGCGTTGCTTGCCGCTCCGCCTGTTGCAGTGCTGTCTTATGACACCGCTATCCTCTGGTGGGAAAAACTGGCCGGCATCGCGGCTGCGTTCCTTCTGTCTCTGGGGGTGCTGTGGCTGACGGCAAGGCTGCATGTGTACATCGAAGGCGAGGGCGGACAGACAGCCAGATATCTTTACCCTCCCTTCGGATTTATGAAATATATCCCCAGCAGCACCCGCTCGGAGCCGGGGAAGCTGGTCGATCGAGCCCTGCGAAGCGCAGTGCCTGCGCAGTTGCGGCCGGGAATACTCAAGGGTTCGGGGAACGAGCTGACGCTGCGCTCAGGTCATCAGCTTGCCGCAACTGCACTGGCGATCCAGCTTGCGATGTACCTGATCCTCGGCTTCGCCACCTCTCCCAGTGTGCCGGACAGGGAACCTGCGGCGATGTTCTACGTTCTGTTCCTGCTTGCCTTGCTGACGTGGTTCTTCTCAGGCCTGGCGTTCTTCTTCGACATCATCCGACTTCCCGTGCTGACAGCGTGCCTGGCTGCGTCCCTGCTGTTCGGGTTTATCAAGACCGACCATGTGTTTGATTTACAGAAACCCACGGTGAGTGCAGAGCCGCTTCCTCCGGGTAAGGTGGTTGAGGTCTGGGAACACAGAAGAGCCAATGACGATGGGAAGGCGCCGATGGCCATTGTGGCCACGGCGGGAGGCGGCATTCGCGCCGCGGCCTGGACGGCGGAGGCACTGACCCGGTTGACCGAGAGCTGCAGGGTGATGCCGGGCGGACACTCGTTTGCGTCTTCGCTCGTGCTGGTGAGCGCGGTGTCGGGCGGCAGCGTGGGAGCGATGTACGTGATTGGCGCATACGACCAAGGCAATCCACCTGCGGATCTCAGCGAGATCCGGACAGCGGCAAGCCAATCTTCCCTCAGCGCAGTAGGATGGGGGCTTTTGTATCCTGATCTGGTACGTATTATTCCCGGTGTGGGCTCTGTGGTGACGCCGGCCTTGGGCGAGAGTGTGGATCGGGGGTGGGCACTGGAGCGGGAGTGGGTCAATCACTGGCCGGGGCATAGCTGGAAGAGCCGCCCGACGGTCCGCGAATGGAGCGAGGATGTGCAAAATGGCATCCGTCCGGCCGTTATCTTTAACGCCACCGCATCAGAAACGGGTCAGCGCTTCTTAGTAGGCTCAACACTGCTGCCGTCCGACCCTGAACAGAGCGCCGACTATCGTCCTTTCATTGAATTTCCGGAGCACTTCGAAGCCTTCGATCTTCCAGTATCGACGGCTGTGCGGCTGTCTGCCACATTTCCGTGGGTGTCTCCCATGCCGCGTCCTTCAGCGGGCGATGCGCAGTATCGAGTGCATGTCGGCGATGGCGGCTACTACGACAATTCCGGCGTTCTGAGCGCGGTGGAGTGGCTTGTATCAGCGCAAGGTAGTATCAAGGAGCACCCGGTCTACCTGGTGATGATCGATGCGACGCCAGCCTTCCCGCCTCAGGGAGCGAGTTGGACCTGGCAGCGGCAGCTCTTCGCTCCGGCCGGCAGCCTGCTTTCTGTGCGAACGAGTTCGCAATTCATGCGCGGTCAGCTTGAGTTGAAGCTCGCAGCGGACCTGCTGACCAAGAGCGGACTTCAGATAACTCCGATATACCTCCGCTACCCGCCTGAGACATCATCGCCGCTCTCCTGGCATTTGACACCGAGCCAGATGAGCCGAATTGGACAGGAGTGGAAGGATCTTAAGGGAGACAAAGTAAAGCTGCTCCAGGACCTGCACTGCGGGGCGGCTGAGTGAGCGTCCCCCAAAGAGCTGTCCATTTTTAGTTTGCCCGTCCTATAGTTTGCGTGTCGGGAGGATGTCACATGGCTTTGAGGCGTCGGATGCTGTGGGTCCTTCTTGCAGGGTTGTTTCTGCAGACTGCGGCGGTTTCGGGACAGAACGGGATGACACGGTACTTCGTTGCCTTTCTGCGGCGGAGTCCGGAGCGCAAGCCGCTGGCGAAAGAGGAGGCGGAGCGCATCCAGTTGGCGCACATGGCGAATATCCGGAAGATGGCGGCGGATGGCGTGCTGGTTTCTGCCGGGCCGTTTGAGGATGAGCCGCCGACGATCAGCGGGATTTTTATCTTCAAGACAGACTCGCTCGCGACCGCGCAGAGGATTGCGGCCGCGGACCCGACAGTGGTAGAGCATCGCAATATTGCGGACGTGCATGCGTGGATGGGACCGCCGGGGATTGGCGATGAGTATGTCCGGCTGCACAAGCAGGATCCTAAGACGCCGGATAACATGCAGGTGCATCCGCTGTGCATGATGTATCGCGGCGCGGTGTGGGAGAGTATGGGAGATCGCCGCGATGCGGTGATGGCGGAGCATCGGAAATACATGATGCAGTTGCGAGACCAGGGCAAGCTGAGCGCGGGCGGACCGATGGAGCAGCCGGGGGATCTGGTGGGACTCGTCATCTACCGACCGATTGCTCTTGAAGAAGCGCAGAGGCTGGAGGAAGCAGACCCTGCGGTGAAGGCAGGCGTGCTGCGGCCGGAGTTTCACCGCTGGTGGTCGAGCGATCATGTGCTGCCGTGGTGAGCGAGCGAATATGTAACTGCTTCAGACGCGATTGACGCGGAGGTCGCAGAGGTCGCCGATAAGGCTGCCGGCCCACCAGTAGATGTTGTGCTCGGTGACGGCGCGGCGCATGCGGCGCATGCGGTCGCGGACCTCGCCGGAATCCATTTCGAGCGCGCGGGCGATGGCGTTCGCGGTGCCGTCGACGTCGTAGGGATTGACGATGAGGGCGTCGCGAAGATCGCGCGATGCGCCGGTGAAGCTGCTGAGGATAAGGGCACCGTGCTCGTCGTCGCGGGCGGCGATGTACTCCTTAGCGACCAGATTCATGCCATCGTGCAATGACGTGACCATGCAGAGGTGCGCGGCGCGGTAGTAGCGCTGCACCTCTGCATGGCTGTGCTGCCGGCTGAGCATAACGATGGGACGCCAGCGGCCATTGCGGAAGCGGTCATTGATGCGCTGCGCTTCGGCTTCGACAGCTCGCTGGAAGTCGGCGTACTGCTGGATGTGGCTGCGGGTGGGCGCGCCGATCTGCACGAACGTGAATTTGCCCTGGTAGCGGGGGTAGCGCTCGAGGAAGGACTCGACGGCGAGGAAGCGCTCGAGGATGCCCTTGGTGTAGTCGAGGCGATCGATGCCGACGCCGAGGAAGGTGGCTTCGACGCCGAGTTCGTCGAGGAGAGCGGCGCGGTCCTCGGCGTTGTGATGCGGCGCGCCGTTCTCGGTGGCGAGCAGATCGACGCTGATGGGGAAAGGCAGCACGGAGGACCAGTGGTTCCTGCGCTTGACTGCGAAGTGCTCCCAGTCGACGCGAGCTTCGAGGGTGCGATCGACGGTGCTGAGGAAGTTATTGCAGTGGGCCTGCACGTGAAAGCCGATGAGGTCCGCCCCGAGCAGGCCGTCGAGGAGCTCCTGCTGCCAGGGGCAGATGCTGAAGGCTTCCGGATTGGGCCAGGGGATGTGCCAGAAGATGGCGACGCGCGCGTGCGGCACGCGGTGCTTGATGAGGCGAGGGAGCAGAGCGAAGTGGTAGTCCTGAATGAGGACGACGGGGCTGGTTTCTTTGGCCATTTCTTCGACCAGCGCGTCGGCGAAGCGTGCGTTGATCTTGTTGTAGTAGTCCCAGTCTGAGGCGCGGAAGGTGGGGCGCACGTGCGCCATGTGGCAGAGCGGCCAGAGACCCTCATTGGCGAAGCCGTAGTAGTAGCCCCGCTCTTCGGCTTCGTTCAACCAGACGCGACGCAGGGTGTAGCGCGGCTCGTTGGGCGGCACGCGGAGACGATCGTGCTCGTCGACGGCTTCGCGATCGGCATTGCCGCTGCCCTGCGCCACCCAGGTGCCGTCGCAGGCGCAGAGGATGGGCTCGATGGCGGTGACGAGGCCGCTTGCGGGTTCGGTGGCGACGACGGAGCTGCCCTGCCACTGATGGATGTACGGCTCGCGATTGGAGACGACGAAGAGGCCGTTGCCTTCAAGCCTGGTGCGGACGTGATCGGCGAGGCGGCCGGCGGTCCAAAGCGATTCGTTGGTGTTACGGAGGCGGGCTTCGGTCTCCGCGGCGGCGCGGGCGCGGCGCGCGCTTTCGGCGAGCGGAAGGACTTCCTGCGCGAGGGGCTGGAGGAAGTCGAGGTCCTTCATGGGCGAGCGGGGCGACTGCGGCTCAGTGCGCAGAGACTTTAGCCACTGCGCGGCTTTCTCGATGGGGCCGGCGAGGCTCCAGCGCACGATGAGGAGAGTGATGGCGACAATGACGAGCATCTGGCCGGCGATGTGGACGAAGGCGCGGCCCCAGACGCGGAAGATTTCTGCGCGGATGTAGCTGGTGTCGTAGATGACGACCAGGCCGCCGGCGACGGTGCCGTTTACGGCGTGAAGCGGCGTGGCGACCATGTAGACACGTTTGAACTCCACGCGGGTGGAAGTGGACTCGGAATGATTGCGCGTCATTGCCTCGGCGAGGATGATGCGGGCGGCAGGGAGATCGGCGCTCAGGTCTTTCGGTACGGCGAGGGGGAAGAAC
>DASVAI010000371.1:0-2415 GCA_036376445.1 Acidobacteriaceae bacterium | reverse complement strand
CGGGCCGAGTCGACCCGGAACGCGGAAGGCTGGTTCTGGCGCCCAATCTTAAATGGGACGACTTTGATATCCGCCGGGCGCTCGCGAAGCAGCTTGTACTGCCGGTAGAAATGGAAAACGCGGCGAACGCTTGCATGCTCGCAGAGCTCTGGTTCGGTAACATGGATGGTGTCCGCAATGCTGTTCTCATCACGATCTCGGAGGGAGTTGGCGCTGCGATTCTCGCTGACCGACGCCTCATCACGGGACATGGCGGACTGGCCGGTGAGTTAGGACACATCTGCTTCGATCTTTCCGGCCCGCAGTGCGGTTGCGGCCAGAAGGGATGCTGGGAGATGTTCGCCAGCTCGAACGCTGCAGTCCGATATTTCCAGGAAGTGACAGGCTCCAGAAAGAAGCTGACGATTGCGGAGCTGATGGCGCTCGCGTCGGACGGCGAACCCGCCGCGCTGGAGGCCATCCAGAAACAAGCGAGGGCGATCGGCGCGGGCCTCAGGATTGCGACTGCGGCCCTTTCTCCGGAACTGATCCTTTTCGCCGGCGATATCACGAGCTTCTGGCAAAGCGTGCACAAGGAGATTGAGGGCCAGTGCCGGCGCCAGGCAATGACCAAACATGTGCCGCGGCTGGTTTCCATTGGCGATGGAGAAAGCGCGCGCCTGCGCGGGGCAGCCGCCGTGCTGCTGCAGCGGCATACTGGCTACTACCGGGCGAATCACCGGAAGCACAGCATGAAGCAGGATCGCCGGCGGAGCTGTTGACATGGATCTCGTGCGCGGCAGTCGACAAGCAGCAGCAGCGCGCGCCATTCCCGCGACAGCCGCTGTTGTGTTGCTGCTGTTCTTCCTGTCGGTTTCCCAGCACTGCGCGGCACAGGAACATTGGGTGGGCTCCTGGGCTGCCGCGCAGCAGCTCATGGAGCCTGATAACAGGCTTCCTCCCGAGAATCTCGAAGACTCCACGCTGCGCCAGGTTGTTCATCTTTCGATCGGCGGAAATATTCTGCGTATTCACATATCCAACGCTTTTGGTACAGTCCCTCTCCACCTCACCAGCGTTCACGTCGCCCGTGCTCAGTCGACCGCGGAGAGCGCGATCGATCCGGCAACCGATAAGCTCGTGACCTTCAGCGGAAGAAGCGATGCAACAATTCCGCCCGGCGCAGAGTACTGGTCTGATCCCGTCGCGTTGGACGTACCTGCTCTTTCGGACGTAGCGATCTCCATACATTATGATCACGCTCCTGCCGGACAAACAGGACATCCTGGGTCGCGCGCAACTTCCTACTATATGCATGGAAATGCCGTCAGCACGCGGACCTTGCCGAACGCGCATACCGTGGAACGCTGGTATCAGCTGTCGGAAGTGGATGTCGGTGCTTCGGACGGCTCAAAGGCCGTCGTGGCGATCGGTGATTCCATCACGGATGGGCATGGCACGACGACCAACGGCAACGACCGCTGGACCGACATTCTGGCGCGCAGATTCCAGTTATCTCCATGCACAGCAGACATCGGCGTGCTGAATGCCGGCATAGGCGGAAATCGCGTCCTCCTCGATCAGCTCGGCCCGAACGCACTTGCCCGTTTCGATCGCGACGTTCTCGCCCGACCCGGTGTCTCCTTCCTTATTCTGCTGGAAGGCGTCAACGATCTTGGAATGCTCACGCGGGATGGAGAAGTTTCTGCCGCCCGGCATCAGGCGCTCGTGCAGGAATTGATCGGCGCGTATCAGCAGATCGTGGAACGAGCACATGCGCGCGGAGTTGTTGTGATAGGGGGAACGCTCTCACCCTATGGCAATTCCAACTACTATCATCCCGGTCCGCTGAGCGAAGACGACCGGCAGGCGCTGAATACGTGGATTCGTACTCCCGGTCATTTCGATGCAGTGGTGGATTTCGACAAGCTGCTGGCAGATCCTTCGCATCCTGCACAAATGCTCTCCGCATATGATTCCGGCGATCATCTGCACCCATCGCTCGCTGGATATCGCGCCATGGCGCAGGCCGTGCCGCTCACACTATTCGCGAACTGCGCCGAGCAGGCTCACCCAAAGTGAAATGGTGCTGATGGCAAATTCCCGTCGTTGCGTTGTCGTCCTGATTGCGGCATGGCTTGTCTTCGGCGCGTTTTGTCTGCATGCAGAGGATGGCGCAGCCGGATGGCTGCGCTATGCGCCTCTAAGTGGCCGGGCCCGGGCCTTATGTCAAACTCTGCCTGCCGCCATAGTGACCGGATCCACCGAAGGCCCGGGCATTGAAGCTATCGCCTCGGCAGAGCATGAGTTGAAGGAGGGCGTGGCGGGTATCTGCGGCATCAGGCTCCACAACACGACCAAGGTAAGCGAGGAGCCTGCATTTGTGCTCGGAACGGTGCCATATGTCGAGACGGCCGTGCCTGGCTTTGCGCCAGC
>DASVAI010000363.1:0-3627 GCA_036376445.1 Acidobacteriaceae bacterium | reverse complement strand
CGACAGCTTGAATTCCAACAGCAGCAGCTTGGAGATGCAATGGATCAAGCGCTGGACCAGGTGATCGACGATGACATTCTGCGGCTGATCTTTACCGCGTGCCATCCGGTGCTTGCGGTGGAAGGACGCATCGCGCTTACGCTGCGTCTGATCGGTGGCCTCACAACAGCGGAGATCGCCCGCGGCTTTCTCGTGCCTGAGAAGACCCTCGGACAGCGGATATCTCGCGCTAAGAAGACTCTCTCCGAAGCTCATGTTCCCTTTGAGACGCCACGCGGGGACGAATTGCGTCGCAGGATTGAGTCCGTCCTTTCGGTGGTCTACCTGATCTTCAATGAGGGATATACCGCGAGCTCGGGAGAGGAATGGATGCGCGCTGCCCTCTGCGACGATGCGCTGCGGCTCGGACGCATCCTGGTGCAACTTCTTCCCGGCGAATCGGAAGTCCATGCACTTCTTGCACTGATGGAACTCAATGCGTCGCGCACTGTGGCCCGGCGGGGGAACAAAGGTGAGGCAGTTTTGTTGCCGGACCAGGATCGCTCTTTGTGGGACTACGCGCAGATTCAGCGAGGAATGGCCGCGCTCGAACACGCGCAAAAACTCGGTGGTGGCGCTGGTAACTATGCGTTGCAGGCAGCGATTGCTGCCTGTCACATGCGAGCGCGCACAGCCGAAGAGACCGACTGGGAGCGGATCGTTCTTCTCTACGATGCGCTGATGCAGATCAGCCCGTCTCCCATCGTCGCGCTGAATCGGGCAGTCGCCGTTGGTATGGCGCAAGGCCCGGACGCTGGACTCGATGCACTGGATGCAATGGCTAGGCTCGACGCTGATTCCATCTTGGCTGGCTACCATCTGCTCCCCAGCGTTCGCGGAGACCTGCTGATGAAGATGGGAAGGTTCACCGAGGCGCGTGAGGAGATTCAACGAGCAATTGCATTGACGCAAAATCTGCGGGAACAGGAATTGCTGACGGAGAGACTGAAGCAAATCGAGAAGACAGCCCCGGCCCAATAAGTGATTTCTCGATTTTGCTCCAATGGAACCGCTCTCCAAGGTGCAGGTGCCATTTTTTGCATTCCTCTTGACCGTCAAGTAGTACGCGATGTAACCTCTCGATTATCAAGAGGAGCGGGACGGATGGGTCACCGAGATGTCGTGCAGGGCACGCTGGAGATGCTGATTCTAAAGACGCTGGCGCTGGAACCGATGCATGGATACGGAGTCGCAACGCGTATCGAGCAGGTGAGCCAGAGTGTGTTTCGGGTCAATCCGGGATCGCTGCTGCCTGCTCTGGCACGCATGGAACGTGCAGGCCAGGTAAAAAGCGAATGGCGTGCGAGCGAGAACAATCGGCGGGCCAAGTACTACACGTTAACCGCACGCGGACGCAGAGCGCTATCTGCAGAGGCAGAGACATGGAACCGTCAGGTTTCTGCAATTACCCGCATCCTGGAAGCCTGAGGGAAATGCGATGGGTTTGATTGCGAAATTCGTACATGGGCTTCGCTCTCTTTTTCAGAAACAGAACATCGAATCCGAATTGGATGAAGAACTGGGCGGCTTCATAGAAGCATCCACGGCAGACAAACTGCACCGCGGAATGTCAGCCGAGCAGGCTGCTCGCGCAGCGCGCGTCGAGATGGGCAGCACAAATGCGCTGAAGCATCGTATTCGCTCGGCGGGATGGGAAGCAGGAGTCGAGACTCTCTGGCACGATCTGCGTCACGGAGTTCGCACACTGTTGCGCAGTCCCGGTTTCACGCTGATTGCCGTGCTCTCGCTTGCTCTGGGCATTGGCGCCAATACCGCAATCTTCACCCTCATTCAACAAGTTCTCCTGCAAAACCTCCCGGTTCGCGATCCTCACGAATTGGTCACATTCGGTAAATCGTTAAACGGCGGCGTCTTGGGTGGCATCGATCTGGGCACCGCGGATATGTTCACCTACGATTTTGCGCGGCAGCTCGAAATCCACCCCGGACCATTGCATGGTGTCGCGGCATACAGCAGCTTCTCGCCCAAGGTGAATGTGCGTGTACCCAATGCGGTCGCGGCGATTCAGGTTCCGGCGAGTCTTGTCTCCGGCAATTTCTTCACTGTACTTGGAGCAAAGCCCCTTCTGGGCCGGACGATCGCAGGCTTCGACGCGGATGCTCTGGATCGAAGCGCCGTTGCAGTGGTCAGCTACCACTTCTGGCAGCAATCACTCTCGTCAGATCCGGGTGTTTTGGGCAAGACGATCACGGTCAACGCCACGCCATTTACCGTCATCGGCATTATGCCTGAGGCATTCCACGGCATCCGGCAGGAAACAGAGCCCGCTGATCTCTGGGTCCCGGTCACCATGATCCAGGATGTCATGCTTCAACCGAACCTGCTCCGGCCCCGCGATTTCTATGTTCTACACATGGTCGCCCGCCGGAGTCCGCAATCCTCGTTGGCCGCGGATCAGAACTGGCTTGACCGCCAGATTCGAGACTACGTTCGCGCCGGCGAAGGCGGCCATATGACACCTGCGCGGCAGCAAGAGATTAGGCGGATCACGGTGCCGCTGATTTCTGCGGCGCACGGCGTCTCGGCATTTCGCGATCAATATGGAGATTCGCTTGTCATCCTGATGGCGATTGTGGTCGTCGTGCTGCTGATTGCTTGCGCGAATCTGGCCAACTTTCTACTCGCTCGCGCAGTTGCGCGCCACCGGGAAATCGCGACGCGCCTTGCGCTGGGATCGAGCCGCGCGCGCATTGTGCGGCACAGCGTGGTCGAGGCTCTTCTCTTGTCCCTCTGCGGAGGCCTGTTCGGCCTTATCGTTGCCTTTGCGGTCACGCGCACTCTGATCGCGTTTGTGGCACAAGGCGCTACCTTTACTCCGCTCGATCCCCGGCCCGATGCGACCACTCTGTTCTTTACTTTTGGTGTTTCTATCCTCGCGGGTCTGCTATTCGGACTGGCGCCGGCGATGTACGTTGCCCGTGCCGCAGCCAGTCCCGGTCTGGTCACAAACACTCGCACAGCTGCAAGCGGCGGAGGACACGGCGGTCGCTGGTGGCCCAAGGCACTTGTCACGGTCCAGATCACCTTATGCCTGTTGCTACTGGTAGGAGCGGGCTTATTCTTTCGCACATTCCGGAACTTGCAGGATCAGAATTTTGGATTCGAGCGCTCTCACATGCTCATAGCAGATTTTGATGCCCGCATTGCGGGTTACAAGCCTGAACAGGCTCCAGCCTTGAATCAACGGTTGTTGGATCAGCTCGCAGCTATTCCGGGCGTTCGCTCCGCAGCACTGGCAGCCACGCCTCCGATCAGCTTCGGTTCGTGGACCTCCACGCTGTCGATTTCGGGATATACGCCACATCCGAACGAAGACATGGGGTCAGTGTTGAATCGAATATCTGGCGACTACTTCGATGCGGCTGGGATAGCCATCATTGCTGGGCGATCGATCAGATCTTCCGACACAGCTTCGACGCTCAAGGTTGCCGTTGTGAACCAAGCCTTCGCCCGGCACTATTTCCCCAATGGCGACATCATCGGACGCACGTTGAAGATCGACATCAGCGAATCGGGACCATGGCAAATCGTCGGCATCGCTCGCGATAGCAAGTCGGGAGATCCGCG
>DASVAI010000358.1:0-9673 GCA_036376445.1 Acidobacteriaceae bacterium | reverse complement strand
CTTCTTGATGCCCGGGATAGCCATGGCGAAGCCGGCCAACAGCCCGTCCGGCGCAAATGCGCCCATCACCTGCCCGCCAATGCGCTGCGCTACCGTGAACATGCGCCGCGGGATGACATCCATCTCGTCATAACCCCAGATTGCAATTTGCAACACGACGCAGGCCTCCAGTTCCTCGAAACCGTGGCAGGAGCGCACCTGCAGCTCGGTCTTCGTCGACTCTCTGGTTTCTTTCGCCGGCTCGGTAATCATTCAGCCCCAACCGCCTCCCGCTGCTTGGCCTCTTCCCATAACGCCTCCAGTTCAGCGGCGCTGCGTCCGCTGAGAGTGCGGCCGCTTGCCTGCTCCATTCCGGCAAAGCGCCGCCGGAACTTCGCGTTCGTCCGCCGCAGTGCTAATTCCGGCTCAACCTTCAAGTGTCGCGCGAGGTTCACGACTGTAAATAGCAGATCTCCAACCTCTCCCTCCACCGCATCCACCGGCGCGCCCGCGCGGACTTCTGCTTCAATCTCTCGGCACTCCTCTTCCACTTTCTCGAGCAATCCTGAGGAGTCCGGCCAGTCGAAGCCTACCTTCGCAGCCTTGCTGCCCAGCTTCGCCGCCTCTAGCAGCGCCGGAAAGCTGCGCGGCACCTCATCCAGTAGCGACCCGGCCGAGGTGTCCTTTGCCTTCTCCGCCTGTTTGATGGCTTCCCAATTCGCCAGGACTCCGGCTGGCGCGGTCGCCGCAGAGGCGTCTACCTGCGCGCGATTGCCCGCCGCAGCGCTCGCCTCCTCGCCGAAGACATGCGGGTGCCGCCGGATCAATTTGCGGTTCAGGTGCCCGAGCACATCTTCGATCGTGAAATGCCCCGCCTCATTGCCCATCTGTGCGTAGAAGAGCACCTGCAGCAGCAGGTCGCCGAGTTCTTCCGCCAGGTCTGCCCAATGCTCGCGCTCGATCGCCTCGAGCACCTCGTAGGTCTCTTCGAGCGTGTACTTGCGGATGGTGGCAAAGCTTTGCTCCCGGTCCCATGGGCAACCACCTGGACCACGCAGGCGCGCCATAATCGACACGCTCTGCTGGAACAGTGCGCCGGCGTCGGATCGCAAGGCCCCGCTCAGCTCGCTCATGCTTCCACTGTAACCTGAGGGGCGACGTTCGTCGGAGCGTGCCCGTCCCCCGGCCTGATTCCGCCCTGATTCTAAAGCGACCGGGCTATACTGCCGGTGCGGTTTTCCCCCTTGAGATCGTCCCCGGCACGAGGAGCGCTCCCGCGGCAATGCTCGCCCTTCAGATCATCTTCGCGTTGCTCCTGGGGCTTGCCTTCGGCAGCTTCATGAACGTGTGCATCAGCCGCCTGCCGCGCCATCAGTCGATCGTGCGGCCATCCTCACACTGTCCGCATTGCAAAGCGCCCATCGCCACCTACGACAATGTGCCGCTCGTCAGTTACATACTGCTCCGCGGCCGCTGCCGGAATTGCCGCAAGCGAATCTCCTGGCGCTATCCCTTTGTGGAGGCAGGTGTCGCCCTGCTCGCCGTGCTCAACGTCGTGGTCGGCGGTGTCGACTTCTGGAGCATCGCCCTCGCCATCTTTTGTGCCCTGCTGCTCGCTCTGGCGATATGCGATCTGGAAACCATGCAGCTTCCCGATGCGCTCACATTGCCGCTGCTCATCCTGGGCATTCTCTATCGCGCGGGCGATGGCTTTTTCGGAGAACGTATCCACGGGACGGATTACGCCACGCACGCTGCCCTCTTGCTCGGATTGCGCGGCATCATCTCCGCTGCTGCGACCGGCGCCGCTCTGCTGCTGCTTCGCTGGATCTATTCCCTCATTCGCCGGCGTCAGGGGCTCGGTCTGGGCGATGTGAAGCTGGCGGTGGCCGTCGCCGCCTGGCTCGGTGCGCGCCAGATGTGCGTCGTCTTCTTCCTTGCGGTGGTCACCGGAGCGATCACCGCGTTGATCGTGCTCGCCGTACGCGGCCGCGAAAAGACCAGAGCCGAAGGTCCGCTCGCCGTTCCTTTCGGCACCTTTCTGGCATTCGCCGCGATCTACTGCGCGTTTCTTGGAGAGCCGACACTGCGCTGGTACCTGAACTTCTTCCGGTAAAAGAAGGAAGCCAGAAGCGCTGCGCTCCCGGCCTTTGTATTCGATTGGTTCTGTTTGGCTCTCTAGATTCGCGCCATCGCCGGCTTCTGCACCACTTCCACGGAAAGGCTCTCCCGCACCTCGCGCATTTGTTTCAGGTGATGGCGCAGGTGGAGCACATGGTAACGGCGCCATTGGTCGACCCGCAGCGGCCCGAGCAGGAAGTGCCGCCCAACCCGTTCCATACCGAACTGGTGGCGGCAGCGATCGAAGGTAGCATCGAGCGACTCGATCGCGTTCTCGATCCGGTCCGCAAGCTCACGGGTTCCCACCGTCCCAAGGTTCGGCTTTGGCGTGGTCTCGACCATTGCTCCGACCCCCCGCGGCATGTGTCCGAGGCTCAGAATCATCAGTTGCAGGGCCCATTCAGTACGCGCCCGGCCAAGGTTGTGTCCAGGCCGTCCTTTAGCCAGCCGTTCCTCGAGAGTGGTTCGGGTCTGGTCCATCGAGAGCGCCAGATGCTCGACAATCTGGTGCACGGACCAGCAGTGCGGCCGTCCCCACGGATGTACGTTCGCCGAGGTCGCATCGAACCGGCCGATCTCGCTGGCGAGGTCGCGGAAAGCGGATTGGAAGACGGCATGCATCTGGAAAATCCCATTTCGGGCGTTACTGAGGGAAAATAGCCGCACGTGGCATCTCTTGCCAACTACGAAAAGGTGGGAGTGTGTTGCCTGCGCGCATGCCCCATTGGTGCTACTTCGACAGGCTGTGGATGGCCTTCCGGGCGGACTTCGCATCGTTTCCATCCGGCGCGATCTGCAGGTACAGCTTGTAGTTGGTCAGAGCTTCGTCCGTGTGGTGCAGCCCCGCGGCAGAGGCCGCCAGCCCATAGATCGCTTCAGTGTTCACCGGATCCATTCGCGTGGCCTCAGCAAAGCGGTTGTAGGCGCCCCGGTAATTTCCCGTTCCCAGATAGTAGCGCCCAACCCGCACATCCTCCGCGGCCCGCCCCTCGCCGGCCAGCGATCCGCTCTGGATGTCCGTGTCGTTGGGCTTCCGCAGCTTGCGCCGTCCGTTGTCCTTCGGCACGTCCCCTTCCGGCGGTATGTCGCCGTTCGCGTTCGAGCTGCTGCTCGCGTCCCCGCTGCTGGAACTGCTGCTGGAATCCTTCGCCGCCGCTGCGCCCTTCGACACGTCTTCCGGAAACGGATTCTCTTGCGCCGCGCTCTTCGGCTTCTCGGGCGTCTGCTGGCCCGCGTCCGGAGTGTCCGGCGAAGAAGGCGGGTTCGCCTGGTCCTTCTGCTGCGCGGCACGCCCGGATGCATCCGACGGGAACGGATTCTCCTGGGCGGCACTCTTGTGCTGTGTCTGCTGCTTGCTCTGCGCCGGCGCCGGAGCCTGCGACCCGGACTGTTGCGCGCCCGCAACCGACAGCGCCCCGCCTGCGGCAAAGAGCGCGCCATACCAGCACGTCCGCCGTATCAGCCGGATTGTCTGTCTCCGCAACATCACTCCTCAGGGTATAGGACGCAGGCGCCCCTTTGCAGGGCTCTATACTCAGGGCATCTTTTCGACCCAAAAGGACCCCACATGGGCCTGATGATCCGCTCCTCCGCCATCCACGCTGCCGGCTGCTACACCACGACCCCAATCCGCAAAGGCGCGCGCGTCGTGGAATACACGGGTCCCCGCATCCGGAAGGCCGAGGCCGATCGGATCTACGAGGACTCTCCCATCACCTACCTCTTCGGCATCGGCGAGCGGAACATTGTCATCGACGGCCACGGCGCGGCCATGTTCCTGAACCATTCCTGCGACCCCAACTGCGAGACCGATGAGGTGGATGGCCGCGTCTGGATCATGGCGATTCGCAACATCGCCACCGGCGAAGAGCTCACCTATGACTACTGCCTCTACGACGGCGATGAAGACGATGCCACCTGCAACTGCGGCGCAGCAAACTGCCGCAAGACGATGTACTCACCGGACGAAATCGCCCGGCGCGAGCGCGCTAAGAAGCGAAAAAAGAAGTAGCTAACTCGCGACTGTTGGAATCCACAGCCCACTTGGATGCGGGACTACAATCGCAGTAGACCCGCAAACAACGATCCGACAGATGGCCTACCAGGTTCTCGCCCGCAAATACCGCCCCCAATTCTTCCGCGACGTCGTCGGCCAGGAGCACGTCACCCGCACGCTCTTGAACGCTCTCGAACAGGGCCGCATCGCCCACGGCTACATCTTCAGCGGTCATCGCGGCATCGGCAAAACCACCATTGCCCGCATCCTCGCCATGGCGCTCAACTGCCAGCATCCCATCGGCTCGCCGGAGCGCCCCACCGCCGAGCCCTGCGGCGTCTGTGATGCCTGCACCGAGATCCGGTCCGGCTCCGCCGTTGACGTGATCGAGATCGACGCCGCCACCAACCGCGGCATCGACGAGATTCGCGAACTCCGCGATGCTGCCCGCTATCGCCCGGCGCGCGACCGATACAAGATCTACATCCTCGACGAGGCGCACCAGATCACCGATGCAGCCTTCAACGCGCTGCTCAAGACGCTCGAAGAACCACCGGAGCACGTCGTCTTCATGATGGCGACCACGCAGCCCGAGGACATCCCGCAGACCATCCGCTCGCGTTCGCAGCACTACGCCTTCCATGCCGTGCGATTCGACGACATCCTCGCCCAGCTCCGCGCGATCGCCGACCAGGAGAAACTTGATGCCGACGACGCCGCGCTCGCCCTGCTCGCCGAAGCGGGCGACGGCTCCATGCGCGACGCGCTCTCCATCATGGACCAGGCCATCGCCAGCGCGCCGGTGACGGAAGGCCGTCCTCACCTCGATGCGACACAGATCCGCGAACTGATGGGCACCGTGCCCAACACCGTCTTCGAGCGGCTGCTCGAGTGGGTAGGCGAAAACAACAGCGCCGCCGTGATGACCGAGATAGACACGCTGCTCAATGCCGGCAACAGCCCCTCGCAGCTCGCCCGCCAGATGGTCCGCTACCTGCGCAATGCGCTGATGGCCAAGCTCGGCGGCGAATCCACCGAGCTGCTGCAGATCTCCGCGGACGAGCGCACCCGTGTTGCCCGCTCCGCCGTTCTCTTCTCGGAAGAAGACCTCACGCGCTTTCTCCAGATCATGCTGCGCACCTTCGACGAGATGAACTACCGTCAGGAGCCGCGCTTTCATCTGGAACTGGGACTGATGAAGCTGGTCCACTCGCAGCGCCTCATCGCACTCGAGCAGTGGATGAGCCAGCTTCCGGGCGGCGGAGCAGCAGCTTCGCGTGCGTCGAGCGCGTCGCCGCGCGCCGCGACTCCGCAGCCTGCTTCATCGCGGACATCTCCGACTCCTCAGTCCGTGCGCCCCACCGCCGTGCCGCCCACGCCGGCCGAACCGGCAAAGCCGGTCTTTTCTCCCTTCGAGCAGGACTCCCGCCGCAAAACTGGCCCCTCCGGATTGGCCGGGGCGCCGGAATCCGCCGCCCCTGCCCCCGCACTCGAAGCCGGCATCGCGGTCGCGCTCGATGAGCCTCCGGCCGCCTCCGAGCCGGAAGCCATGCATCCCGAGCCGCCCGATCCGCAGATTCGCGGCCACGTCTCTGCCGAACAGGAGCGCATCGCTGCGGACATCGAGGAAGAGATCGCATCCGACGATCTTCCCGAGCCGCCGGCATCTGGTGAGTTCATGAGCCTGGCCGACAAGCTCCGCGATGCCGTCGCCCAAGCGCTCCACGAGAAAGGACACGAGACCGCAAGCACGCTGCTTCGCGGCGGCAAGTGGACGATCTCTGAAGGCGCGATCACCGCGGAAGTCGCCGTCCGTAAAACCATGCTCTCCCTCACCATGAACTCTGAAGCGGAGCGCATCGCTCGCGCCGCGCTGCAGGAAGTCGGCAGCAATCTGAAATTCACAGTGATGCCCGGCGATGGCCTCGCCTCGCCCGTGCCGGTCGCGACCTCTGCCGCTAAGGGCAGCATCCAGGCGCAGGCACTCGAAAACCCGCTCGTGAAGCAGGCCCAAGAGCTCTTCCGCGCCGAGGTGCGCGACGTGCTGGACCTCCGGCGCAGGTCATAGAATCAGAAGAGAGGACATCGATTGAATCCGCAGGACATTCAGAAAATGCTGGGCCAGGCGCAGGAAATGCAGCAGCAGATGGAGCAGCGCCTCCAGAACACCGTCGTTGAAGCCACTTCCGGCGGGGGCGCCGTCACCGTGAAGATGAACGGAAAAAAGCAGGTGCTCTCGCTCAAGATCGACCCCACCGCCGTGACCAGCCTGAGCAACAACGCTGCCGATGTCGAGATGCTCGAAGACCTGATCGTCGCCGCGCTCAACGAGGCAGGTCGCCGCGCCGACGAGACACTCCAATCCGGCCTCTCCGGCATGCTCGGCGGCCTCAACCTGCCCGGCTTCTAGCACGCGCTCCTATGTCCCGTTTCGCAGAGCCCATGGCTCGACTCATCGAGGAGCTGCGCAAGCTGCCCGGCATCGGCGCGAAAAGCGCACAACGGCTCGCCTTTCACATCCTGCGATCCAGCGAAGCCGATGCTGCCGCGCTCTCCGATGCTGTCCGCGAGCTCAAGGCCAAGCTCCGCCTTTGCTCCGTCTGCAACAACATCACCGATGTCGACCCATGCCTCTACTGCGCCAGCCCAACACGCAACCAGCGCCAGGTCTGCGTGGTCGAGGAGCCCACCAGCATTGCAGTCATCGAGCGCACGCGCAGTTACAACGGGGTCTACCACGTGCTGCACGGCACGCTCTCGCCGCTCCACGGCGTCGGCCCGGAGCATCTGCGCACCGGCTCTCTCACCGCGCGCGCCGAACGCGGCCAGATCGACGAAGCCATCCTCGCCACCAGCCCTACGCTGGAAGGGGAAGCCACGGCATCGCTGCTCGCCGATCTGCTCAAGCCCTATCCGATACGGGTAACACGCATCGCCACCGGCGTCCCAGCCGGCAGCGATATCGAATATGCCGATGAAGTCACGATGACGCGCGCATTGGAAGGCAGACGCGAGCTGTAGTCCATAATGCAAACGCCCGACGCGAGCCGGGCGTTTCACGGGAAATAAAAGCTGCAATCAACTCCGCAATCGAGCCAGCAAATCCTGCGGATGCACCGGCTTCGCCAGAATCTCAAACTCATGCCCCTGCACCCGCGCGCGATCCAGCAGGTCAGCCGTGGCGGCCTGGCCAGAAAAGAGCAATATCTTGCAACTCGGCAGCATGCCGCGAATCTTGATCGCCGCATCGATTCCGTTCATGTCCGTCATGATCACGTCGGAGATCAGCATGTCGGGCTTCAGCGTCTTCGCTGTCTCGACTGCTTTTTCGCCGCTATAAACGGCCGTCGCCTCAAATCCCGCCTGGTTAAGAATGATGGACAAGGTATCGGCGATGACGCGCTCGTCATCGGCTACCAGGACCTTTGGCTTCAATTGTGGTTCGGACATTCGCTCCCTTTTCAAAATCCCTGCTCCAGAAACCCGCAAGTAACTGGCTTTCGCCGCTTCGTCTCGCCGAGTCACACTGGCGCTCCGTCTTTCTCTCGGGAAAGACACCGGTCGCGCAGCAGAGAAATTGCTGTATCTCTAGATGATACGCTTCCGGGATGGAGATGCTTCATCTCCTGCAAACAAGACACGCATACATTAAGGGAAAACTCAGGTGACGGCCGAGTGAATCGAATCCTCGCCCCGCGCGGCTTGGACCGCTGCGCACACCGGCTTCTGGAAACAGCATGAACGAGACGATCATTCACGCCGAGAAGGTCGAAAAGTACTATGCGCAGCCGAGCGAGAACCGCATCCAGGTCATCGCGCCTACCGACCTGTCCATCGTTCCCGGCGAAATCGTCGCGCTGCTCGGTCCCTCCGGCTCGGGCAAGTCCACGCTGCTCCGCATGCTCACCGGGCTCACCCGGCCGTCAGCCGGACAGGTCTATTGGCACGATGTTCCAATCGCCCGCGCGAATCCAAATGTTGCCATCGTCTTCCAGAGTTTCGCGCTCTTCCCTTGGCTGACCGTGCTTGAAAATGTAGAAGCGCCGCTGCAAGCCCGCGGCATGGAAGCAGAGGAACGCCGCAATCGTAGCCTCCGCATCATCGACACCGTCGGTCTGGACGGCTTCGAGGCCGCCTTCCCCAAGGAGCTCTCCGGCGGCATGCGCCAGCGTGTCGGCTTTGCACGCGCGCTTGTCGTTGAGCCCGAAGTGCTCTTCATGGACGAGCCCTTCTCCGCGCTAGACGTGCTCACCGCCGAGAACCTTCGCAGCGAACTGCTCGAGTTGTGGCAGAAGAAGACCATTCCTACGCGCGCCATCTTCCTCGTTACGCACAACATAGAGGAATCCGTCCTGCTGGCCGACCGCATCATCGTGCTCGGCCGCAATCCGGGCCATGTGCGTGTCGATTTCCGCGTCACGCTCTCGCACCCGCGCGACCGCAAATCCTCGCTCTTTACTCAGCTCGTCGACTACATCTACACCGTGCTCACGCGGCCCGACGTGCAGCCCAGCAATGTGCCGGAACGCGTTGCCATCCGCGACCAACGCCAGATGCGCTACCAGATGCTGCCGCACGCGCGTCCCGGCGGCATCGCGGGCTTGCTCGAAATCCTCATCGATCGCGGCGGCAAGGACGACGTCTACAAACTCGCAGATGAACTCGGATTCGAACTCGATGATCTCTTCCCCATCGTGGAAGCAGCGCAGTTGCTCGGCTATCTCAAGCTTGAAGAAGGCGATGTTGCCATCACCGAGAGCGGCCGCCTCTTCGCCGACTCGGAAATCCTGAAGCAGAAGGAGCTCTTCCGCGACGCTGCTCTCGAGCACGTGCTGCTGCTGCGGCAGATCACCCGCGCCCTCGATACCAAGAGCGACCACACCGTTCCCGAGGACTTCTTCCTCGACATGCTCGACGAGCAGTTCTCTGAGGATGAAACGCAGCGCCAGCTCGAGACCGCCATCAACTGGGGCCGCTACGCAGAGCTCTTCGACTTCGATGCCGGCCGACGCCGCTTCATCCGTCCTGAAACCGAAGAGAGCGTCGATACTCCCGTCGAGGAGACGGCCGAGTGATCACGTCGCGCATCCAGACGCTTTCGCGAACGTGGGCGCTGGAGCGCTCGTGGCCGGTCGTACTCGACCTCGCCGTTGCGGCGTTCTGTCTTGCTGCTTTCTATTGCGTCGTCCTGCTGGGCCGCTACTGGTTCTCGCATCCCGTGCCTTCGGCAGAAATCTCCCAGTCCGCGCGCGCCCTGCCGCTCTACGCCTTCTACTCCATCGTGCGCATCGGCGTGGCCTATCTGCTCAGCCTCATCTTCGCTGTCGGCTATGGCTACTATGCCGCGTATCATCCGCGCGTTGAAGCCTTCATGATCGCGGTGCTGGACATCCTGCAGTCCATCCCGGTGCTCAGCTTTCTACCCGGCGTCATGCTGGTGATGGTATCGCTGCTGCCCACGCGACAGCTTGGAGTGGAAATGGGCGCCATCCTGCTCATCTTCACAGGCCAGGTCTGGAACATGGCGTTCAGTTTTTATTCCTCCATCCGCAGCATCCCGCGCGAGCTGCGCGAGGC
>DASVAI010000353.1:0-2150 GCA_036376445.1 Acidobacteriaceae bacterium | reverse complement strand
GCCGCCAGGATCCAGCGCGTATCGAAGCCCGCGTCCATGTAGGTCGAAGTCACTACAATCCGGTGCGCGCCGCTCAGCCACGCCGCGCCTCCATGCCCCAGTCCCTCATGCAGCACATTCGAGATCATGTAGCCCAGCACGCCGAACGCCGCCAGCGTCCAGCGATCGTCCTTCGTGAACAATCCCGCTTCCGTTATGTCGGTCCGTGTGCTTGCCGCCATCGCATCCATACTCAGCTCCTGTCATCCTGAGCGAAGCGCCAAAAAGAGCTGCTCCCTACGTGCTGGTCTGAAGAGCTAAGCGAAGTTTCGCCGTCACCTGAAACGCTGACCGCAGTGCAGCCGCAGCGCTCGTCCATAGAATCAGCCCCGCTCCCACGCACTCCACGACATCGCGCATCGACCCAGGCAGCACTATCGCCCCCAGCGCCAGCAGCATCAACGTCCAGCCCGTTCGCTCGTGCTGCGGCGCGCAGAAGATACGCGCGAGCGGCAGAAAGTGCGCACCGACGATCAGCACAATCGACCCCGTAATCCAGCCGTCCAGGTGCAGGTTGTGCAGCAGGTTCACCACTCCGAAGATCGCCACCCACTGCACCACGTTCACTGCCGCAAAGGCGCGTCATCTGCTGCTTCTCCGGGCTCTCCTCTTTCTTCACCCTGGGCACCCGCCTCCGCACAGCGGCTCCCAGAAAAGCAATCAGGACAAAAACCGGCAGTACCAGCGCGAAACCGACCTTCAGCGGTACTCCGACCCCCGTCATGCCGAAAGCCAGCCAAGCGGCGCCAAAGCCACCTACAATCGTCGCCCCAACGCTTGCCCCCTTCGCGCGCTCAATCCAGAAGACCTCCGCCGCCGTCATATTCGCCTCTGATAGAGCACTCTGAATTGCAGAGTATCTGGAGAGCACTCTGCGCCGCAGAGTAAAAATTGTCAAGCCAAATTATTTCGGTAACGGCGACGCTCTCGGAAACTCCGGCCGCATCCGTCGAAGGCCCTTAGAATCAGCAGTATGAAATTTGCACTTATCTCTGTTGCTTTTGCCTTGGGTCTCGCGGGCCTCCCGGCCACTTCGCAGTCCGCAGCCTCATCCGATCTTCCCGAAAAGCCCGGCGTCTATGCCGTTGACACCGGCAGCCAGTCCGCCGGCCCCGTCCGCCTTCATGCCTCCGAAGTGCGCTTCAACCGCCACACCGGAAACAACCTCGCGCGAAACAGCTTCTACATGAACAGTAAGAGCACCCTCGACATGGAAGGAAAATCCGCCGAGATCTCACTCAAAGCCGGCAAGGTCAGCTTCCTGGTTCCCGCCGATCCGGAAAGCCCGGAACTCGCGCTCTCCCGCCTCACGCTCGTCCGCCTGCAGCCCGAACAGGATCGCCGCATCCTCGCCGCTCTCAAGACGAACGCCTTTGGCGGTTCGCCGGGCCGTAAGGAGGACGTCATCCCGGTTGCCAAAGAAACTCTCCATGGCGGCGATTGGGTTCGCATCACCCCCACCGCTGACCTTCCGCCCGGCGAATACGCCATCGCCTACTTCCCCCAGGACCCCCGCATGTTCCCCGATGCCGCCTTCGACTTCCGCCTCGAATGAGATTGTGGGCGACTCTCGCATCGGTGCGAGCCGTCAACCGATTCCGTTACTAACGTGTCTCGCATTCCACGCAAACTTGCCGGTTAATTCCTCTCAATTCGCTACAATGGAGATAGAGATCGGAAAAGGGATAAGCCACCGCCGGTGGCTTTTCTTTTTTGGGGAGAACACCGGCGTTTGAAACCGGCCGCAGCGTGGCTGATTAGATGAATTGCTAAGTCCTTTGTTTGGATATCTTTAGCACCTAAGTCCTTTAAACACCGCACTTAGCACTCGGCACAACCCGTAAACCGCTGAATCCAGACCTATTTTTACGGTCCACTGCCGTCGGCGGGGGGAGGGGAGGGGTGTGTAAAGTGACGCTTCACCCCTGCGCCGCCAGCGCCTCCCCGATCCACTCCTCGAAAGCCTCCAAGCTCTCGTCACGCCCCAGAAAGGCGTGCACCATCGCCCGCCCTGCAGCGGACCCGCCCCGGTCCAGCACCGTCTTGCGATAGCGCATCGTCGCCGGGTCCTCCAGCAGCGCCGCACGGTCGAACTGGTTGAAGAAGTCGAT
>DASVAI010000351.1:0-5155 GCA_036376445.1 Acidobacteriaceae bacterium | reverse complement strand
GAGATGGTGATGCCGGGCGACAACATCGCGCTGGAGATCGATCTGCAGACCCCGGTGGCGATGGAGAAGGGCCTGCGGTTCGCGATCCGCGAAGGCGGACGCACTGTCGGCGCCGGCACCATCACCGAAATCATCAAGTAGGACGCTGAAAACAGAACCAGGCGGATCGGCACAAGCTGCCGATCCGCAGGAAAGATAAAAGCAAAATGGTTGGACAGAGAATCCGAATCCGGCTGAAGGCGTACGACTACCGCGTACTCGATACCTCGACGGGTGAGATCGTGGAGACGGCAAAGCGCACCGGCGCGCAGGTGGCGGGGCCGATTCCGTTGCCGACGGTGAAGAACAAGTACTGCGTGCTGCGTTCGCCGCACGTGGATAAGAAGTCGCGCGAGGCGTTCGAGATTCGCACGCACAAGCGGCTGATCGACATCCTGGAACCGACGCAGCAGACGGTGGACGCACTGATGAAGCTCGATCTGCCGGCCGGCGTGGATGTCGAAATCAAGGTACGCGAAGAGAAGGCCGCGGCAGCGAAGTAACGGCGACGCCTACAGTGCCCGGACGGGCATGATGGGGAGAGGAACGAGCGATGGCAGTTGCAGGAATTTTAGGCAAGAAGATCGGCATGACGCAGGTATTCGATGAGAAGGGTGAGGTCCACCCCATCACCGTACTGCAGGCCGGTCCGTGCGTGATCACCCAGCTCAAGACGTTGGCGAAGGATGGCTACGAAGCCGCGCAGATCGGTCTGCTCGAGTTCGTGAAGAGCTCGAAGGTGAACAAGCCGATGGCCGGGCACTTTGGCAAGTCGAATGTGCCGCCGGTCAAACTGATGCGCGAGGTTGCGGTGGAAGCAGCCGCGCCAGCGAAGACAGAAGCAGCCGAGGGCGAGCAGCCGAACCGCGCGAGTAACGGACTGAAGGCGGGCGATCGCATTCTGGTCGATATCTTCTCCAGCGAGAAGTACGTCGATGTGATCGGGACCAGCAAGGGCCGCGGTTTTGCTGGTGTCGTGCGGCGTCACAAGTTTGGCGGCGGACCGAAGGCGCACGGCCACATGTTCCAGGTGCAAGGCTCGATCGGCGCATCGTCGTTTCCCTCGCGTGTGTTTCCCGGGCAGCGCATGCCAGGTCACTACGGCACGGACCAGGTCACGGTGCGGAATCTGCGGATTCGCGGGATTGACCTGGAAGAGAATCTGCTGATGGTGGAAGGCGCGGTGCCGGGACCACGGGATGGTTACGTGCTGATCTCAAAGGCAAAGGCTCCGCCGCGCGAGCGCCGCGGTTTCGCCGGCGCAGGTACGGTCGATCCGCTGAAGGCTTCGAAGAAGGCGACGGCGGGCAGGAAGAAGTAGTTGCCGAGGTTTGGCAAGAGCCTCGAAGAAGAAGAGATGACGATGGCAAGCATTGACGTATTGGATCTCGGCGGCAAGAAGGTCGGCTCCCTGGAGCTGGCGGAAGAGGTCTTCGCTCCGGGCGAGGTGAACGAGCCCCTGCTGTGGGAGGCGGTGAAGCACTATCGCGCCGCACTGCGCCAGGGTACGCATGCGACGAAGAACCGCAAGCTGGTCTCGGGCTCGGGCAAGAAGCTGTGGAAGCAGAAGGGAACAGGCCGCGCCCGCGTTGGTTCGGTGCGCTCGCCTCTGTGGCGGCATGGCGGCACGGTGCACGGGCCCCAGCCCCGCTCCTATGACTACGCTTTCCCGAAGAAGAAGCTGCTGGGCGCGCTGCGCGCGGCGCTGGCGGCGAAATATTCGGACGGCAAGCTTACTGTTGTCGAGTCGCTCGAGCTTGGGCAGCCGAAGACGAAGGCATACCGCGCGGCTCTGAATGCTGTCGACGCGAAGCGCACGGCGCTGATCGTCGAGAACTCGCTCTCGCTGAGCCCTTCGCTGATCCTAGGTGTGCGCAATCTCGAAGGCGTGGAGTTGCTGCTCAACAATGAGGTGCACCCGTATGACCTGCTGCGCTACGACCGCGCCATCTTCTCGCGCGCGGCCATCGAGCAACTGCAGGAGACGCTGAAGAAGACAGTTTCGAAGCGCAAACAGCGCGCGAAGGCGGAGGTGGCCTGATGCCGACGACCTATACCGTAATTCGCAAGGCCCTGATTACCGAGAAGGGCATGGGCGTAAAGGAAACCGAGGGCACGCTGGTTTTTGAAGTGGCCGAGGCGGCAACCAAGACCGAGGTGAAGCAGGCGGTCGAGGCGCTGTTCAGGGTGAAGGTGAACAGCGTACGGACGGCGAACTTTGCCGGCAAGGAGCGGCGCCGGGGCAAGTTCACGGGCTATCGGCCAGACTGGAAGAAGGCGTATGTGCGCCTGAAGGCCGGCGAGAAAATGCCAGACTACGTGAATAATCTGTAATCGAAAGAGTTACAGGCCGTAGTGAATAGAGAAGTGAAGCGACAGCAAGCGGCAGGCTATGGGCCGCTGAAAGCAAAGAGCGAAGACGATGCCGATTAAGACATATCGACCGGTCACCCCGACGCTGCGGTTCCAGACGACGCTGGTGAACGACGACATCACGACCGACAAGCCGCACAAGCCGCTGCTGGTTTCAAAGCAGCGCACGGGCGGGCGCCGCAATGCCGGCGACCTGACGATGCGGCATCACGGCGGGGGCCACAAGAAGAAGCTGCGCCTGATCGACTTCAAGCGCGAGAAGTTCGGCGTGCCGGGTAAGGTGGCGACGATCGAGTACGATCCGAACCGCTCGTCGCGCATCGCGCTGATCCACTATGCCGACGGCGAGAAGCGCTACATCCTGCAGCCTGTGGGTCTCAAGGTTGGACAGACGATCATGAGCGGTCCCGAGGCGGACATTCTGATCGGCAATGCGCTGCCATTGAAGAGTATCCCCGCCGGCACCACGGTGCATAACGTAGAGCTTCGCCCTGGCAAGGGAGCGCAGATGGTGCGTTCGGCCGGCGGCCAGGCGCAGCTTGTCGCCAAGGAAGGCGACTATGCGCTCCTGAAGCTGCCTTCCGGCGAGACGCGGCGCGTGCTGGTAGAGTGCATGGCGACCGTAGGTCAGGTGGGCAACACGGATCACGAGAACGTGGCCATCGGCAAGGCGGGGCGTAACCGCTGGAAGGGTATCCGGCCGACCAACCGCGGTGTCTCGATGAACCCGGTCGATCACCCGCATGGCGGCGGTGAGGGAAAGACCTCGGGCGGTCGCCATCCGGTGACGCCATGGGGCCAGCCGACGCGCGGCTACAAGACACGCAACAACAAGCGGACCGATGCATTCATTGTCGGGCGTAGAAGCAAGTAAGGGCGCACGAAGGTAGGAGATATAGATGGCACGTTCGACCAAGAAAGGCCCGTTCATCGACACACACCTGATGGTGCAGATCGATCGCATGAACGCCGCCAATGACAAGAAGCTGGTGCGCACCTGGTCGCGCCGCTCGACGATTCACCCCGACATGGTGGGCCACACCATCGGGGTGCACAACGGGCGCAAGTTCATCCCGGTCTATGTGACGGAGAACATGGTGGGCCACAAGCTGGGCGAGTTCGCGGCGACGCGGACCTTCAAGGGCCACTCGGCGAAGGCTGCCGAAACGACGGCGAAGCCGCGGTAAGCACGAGGATTGAGGGCAGGTATGCAACAGACACAGGAATTTCGAGCTGAGGCGCGCTTCCAGCGCGTGTCGCCGCAGAAGGCGCGGCTGGTGCTCGATCTGATCAAGGGTCGCCGCGTGGGCGAGGCGCTTCAGACCGTGGCCTTCACCAAGAAGGGTGTCGCGCCGCTGGTCGAAAAGGTGCTGCGCTCGGCGCTGCAGAACGCGAACTATCTCAGCCAGGAGCAGGGTCTCGACGTGGATGTGGACAACCTCTACGTCAAGCATGCGCTGGCCAATGACGGGCCGCGCATGAAGCGCATTCGTCCCGCACCGCAGGGCCGCGCATTTCGCTATCAGCGCCGCATGTCGCACATTGTGATCGCGGTGGCCGAGCGCAAAGCAGGTGGCCTGGTGACAACGGCCGAGCCTGAGGTTGAAACCAAGGCGAAGGGCAAGAAGTCAGCAAAGCCGGTAGCGAAGAAGACGGCTGTGAAGAAAACGCCGGCGAAGAAGACCGCCGCCAAGAAGACCAGGTCCGCGAAGGCGGCCAAGTAAAGGAAGCGTATGGGACAGAAAGTCCATCCTTATGGATTCCGGCTGGGAATCAACAAGCCGTGGCGGTCACGCTGGTTCGTCGAGCGCGACTATGACAAGCTGCTGGTCGAAGACGTCCATCTGAAGCGCGAGCTGAAGGAAAAGCTGAAGCTCGCGGGTGTGAGCTCAGTCGAAGTCGAGCGCCCGGGCAAGAAGCTGCGCCTCATCATCCGCACCGCGCGTCCCGGGATCGTGATCGGCCGCAAGGGCGCGGAGATCGACAAGTTGAAGGCGGAGATCCAGGAACGCACCAAGCGCGATGTCTCGATCGACATCGTCGAGGTGAACAAGCCGGAACTTGACGCGCAACTCGTCGCCGAAAGCATCGCACTCAAGCTCGAAAAGAGGTCGGGCTTCCGCCGCGTCATGCGCATGGCGGTCGATTCGGCGCTGCGCTTCGGCTGCAAGGGCATTAAGGTCCGCGTCTCGGGCCGTCTCAACGGCAATGAGATCGCGCGTTCCGAGTGGTACCTGCAGGGGCGTTTGCCGCTGCACACGCTGCGCGCGGACATCGACTACGGTTTTGCCGAGGCACGCACTACGTACGGTGTTATCGGCGTGAAGGTGTGGATCTATCGCGGCGACGTGTATGAGCAGAGACGCCGGCAGCCGAAGGAGCTTGGCAGCTCGGTGTTTTAACGGCAGCCTCTAGCTACTAGCTTTTAGCTATTAGCTGCAGAGCGTCGGGTAAGGATTGAAGTTCACGAGCTAGCGGCTAGTGGCTAGCGGCTAGTACCTGAGGTTTTCTTATGTTGATGCCTAAGAAGGTGAAGTATCGCAAGCAGCAGCGCGGACGCATGCGCGGCAAGGCATGGCGCGGCAGCGAGCTGTCCTTCGGTGACTTCGGCCTGAAGGTCATGGAGTGCGGCTACATCACCGACCGACAGATCGAAGCCAGCCGTGTTGCTATGACGCGCTTCATCAAGCGCGGCGGCAAGATATGGCTGCGGCTGTTCCCGGATAAGCCGGTGACCAAGAAG
>DASVAI010000348.1:0-2359 GCA_036376445.1 Acidobacteriaceae bacterium | reverse complement strand
AGGAGACGATTGCGGGCATTGTGCGTCGCGGCACTGGACCTTTCTTCGACGCGATGCTGGACACGCTGGTGGGCGCGCCGGCCAAGGCGCGCGACCCGGACATCGTGCACCGGCTGTGCGGGATGATGGAGCGAATGTCGGCGGAGTCGGCGATTGCCGTGCAGCGGGCACTGGGGGCGCGGCCGGATTCGCGCGCGACCGCAACCACGATTCGCGTTCCGACTGCAGTGCTGGCCGCGGCGCTGGATCGGGGATCGACGCCGACCGAGATGCGGGAGCTGGCCAATCTTGTGCCGGGCTCGAATTTTTATCTGCTGCAGGAGATGGGGCACTACGCGCCGTATGAGCAGCCGCGGCTGGTGGGCGCGCTGCTGCGGCGGTTTGTGGATGAGGTTGGAGCACGATAGAGTCGGTGGACCCTTCGGATCAGCGGAATCGCTCTCAACTACCCCACTCCGGCCTTCGGCTGGAACGGGGCACCCGAGTCATCCCATTGCCCGCCTTTGTGAATCCCACTCTGCTCAGTAATGGGCACTGCTGTGCGTGTGAAAAGATGGAGCCATCTCTCGCCACACGAGGAACTCTCTTTTGCCCAGGAAACCGGAGACGATTGCGGCGCGTCCTTTTCATTACGACAGAAGTGGTCAGTTGACGTGCAATGCCGTGCCGCTGGAGAAGCTGGCGGCGCGGTATGGGACGCCGCTCTATTGTTACAGCGCATCGCAGGTGCGGGAGCGGCTGGCGCTCTTCCGCAGATATTTCGCAAAACAGGATCACCTGATCTGTTATGCGGTGAAGGCGAATGCGAACCTGTCGCTGTTACGGATGATCTCGCGTGAGGGTGCGGGGTTCGATATCGTATCCGGCGGCGAGCTGGAGCGGGTGCGGCGGTCAGACAAACGCGCGGTGAAGCGCACCGTGTTCTCCGGCGTGGGCAAGACGGCGGAGGAGATGGACCTCGCGCTCGGGACCGGCATTCTGCTGTTCAACGTGGAGAGCGAGCAGGAGCTGGATCTGCTGGCGGAGCGCGCCGCGAAGCTGAAGAAGCAGGCGCGGATCGCGCTCCGGGTAAATCCGGATGTCTTTGCGGAGACGCATCCGTACATTTCGACCGGGCTGCGCGAGCACAAATTCGGCATCGACATTGCGCGTGCGCGGGAGGTGTATGTCCGTGCCGCGAAGAGCAAGTGGCTGCTGCCGGAAGGGGTGAGCGTGCACATTGGATCGCAGATTCGCAGCGCCGCTCCGTTTGGCGCCGCGCTCGAGCGCGTGCGCGGGCTGGTTGAGGAACTTGCTGCGGATGGGATAGTAATTCGATCCGTGGATGCAGGCGGCGGGCTGGGGATTGATTACGCGGCGCCGCTGGGGGCGGAGCAGTTTGACGCGGCGAAGGAAGTCCGGGAGTATGCCGCGGCGCTGACACAGGGACTGCGCGGCCTGAAGGTGCGGCTGCTGCTGGAGCCGGGACGCTTCCTGGTGGCGCAGGCGGGAGCGCTGGTGACACGCGTTCTCTACCGGAAGCGCAACGGCGCAAAGGAATTTCTGATCACCGATGCGGCGATGAATGATCTGATCCGCCCTGCATTGTATGGCGCGCATCACGAAATTGTTGCGGTGCGCAGGAATGCGAAGGAGCCTACGCCGATGGATGTCGTGGGGCCAGTGTGCGAGACGGGAGACTTCTTTGCGCGCGACCGCGCGATGCCGGATGTGCAGCCGGGCGATCTGGTCGCACTGCTCGATACGGGGGCGTATGGGATGTCGATTGCCTCGAACTACAACTCACGCGGACGCGCGGCGGAGGTGCTGGTGGATGGCAAACGAGCAAAGCTGGTGCGGCGGCGGGAGACGATTGAGGACCAGTTGCGGTGTGAGGAGTAGGGAAGGGAAAGGGATTAGGGAAGAGGGAATAGAGCAAAGGCCCGCTTGGCGGGCCTTTCTAGTGTGGTCTGAATTTGTCTGGTATTGTCTTCACTTCATCTCTACTGCGAGATGGAGTGAACGGAGGCGAGGGTGCCTGCTTCCGCAGCGGTGTTGATGGAAGAACCCGAGTAGGTGCTGGCGGGAAGCGGCTGGCTGCTGGCGGTGCTGGGGCCGAGGCCGAGGGCGATCAGCGCACGCGAGTCGGGCGTGAGTTTCGTCTGCCAGCCATGGTCTGCCTGGTATTTCTGCATGGCGGTTTCGGTTTCCGAGTCCCATTTGCCGCTAGGCTCGCCGCTCAGATAGTTCTGGCGAATGAGCGCGTGCTGAATCTCAGTGGCGCGCTCGGGCGCGATGCCGCGTTGCCCGATGGGATGGCGCAGGCGATGGCCCACGCGGTGCACGGTGCTGCTCTTGTGGCCTTTGCTCGCGTGGCTCG
>DASVAI010000333.1:0-9704 GCA_036376445.1 Acidobacteriaceae bacterium | reverse complement strand
ATCGACTTCTTCAACCAGTTCGACCGTGCGGCGCTGCTGGAGGACCCGGCGACGATGCGCTATCGCAAGACGGTGCTGGACCGGGGCGGGTCCGCTGCAGGGCGGGCGATGGTGCACGCCTTTCTGGGGCGTGACGAGAGCATGGAGGCTTTCGAGGAGTGGATCGGGGAGGCGCTGGCGGCGCAGGGTTAGGTCACGTTACCGTCTACCCCCTCCCCCTTTCGGTGCGGGAGGCTGCGGTATAAACCATGCTAAATCACGAGGTTACGTGCTCTTCCGAACATCAAAATCGTCTTTCTAAAGGGCTTATCGGTAAAGTCCTCCAGTGACTGGGGTTAGCTGTCGACAGGCGCAGCAAGTCAGTAAATCAGCACAAAGATAAAAAGCCACCGCTGCGGTGGCTTTCTCTTTCTGATTCTCTATTTCTATTGTACCGAATTGAAGGGAATTAACTGGCAGGTTTGTTGTGTGAAACCGAACTGTTGGTAATGGAGAAGGCGGACGCTTCGCGCCGCTGGATTCACTCCCCACGGCTGCGCAGGATGAGGCACCCGGCCGTAGCAGCTTTGGGGCCCTGCCTCAACCCACCATGCTGCTGGCGCCAGGGTGGATGCCGGAATCTCATTGGAGGCGAAAGTCGAAGGCGGAGTCCGGGAACATGCGTGGGTCCTGGGGAAAGTAGGCGATGGCGTACTCGCCGGGCAGCAGGTCGGCGGTGGGTGTGACGCGAACCCAATCGCCGCCGTGGAGAGTTTCTTTGGCAATCGGGATGACATCCACCTTACGGCCCGGCGAACCGCCAAAGGCGTTCGTTTTGAGAGCGGCGAGGATGCGCCGGTCCTGTTCCGGCTGCAGGCGAACGAGCGTGAGCCGGGAGAGCGCGAGCTCGGGGCTTTCCGGATCGGCAGGGACGAGGAAACTCACCTTGCCGGATTTCAGTGAGAGCTCGGCGGAATTGCCGGCGAGGTCGAGGGTGCTCTTACTGTTCATGTAGAAGCTGTTGCGGGCGATGTTATTGCCGGTATAGCGGTTGTAGCGCACCTCGGAGGCATGAAGGCGCATAGGGCCGGAGGACTGGCTGCCGCTGTCAACGGCATATACGCCGGGCTTTTCGGGAAGGTCGGATGAGGCTGGGGATTGCGACTTGGCCGAGATGCCCGCGAGACCCAAGACAAAAGCAATAGAGAGAAGTGCAATTTTCACGCTGCTGATTCTAAGAGCCTTCGACGGATGCGGCCAGAGCTTCGGAGAGGCTTGCCGTTACCGAAGGAAGAATCCGCTTGACAATCTTTACTCTGCGGCGCAGAGTGCTCTATCGGAGGCGGATATATGACGGGAGCAGAAGTCTTCTGCATCGAGCGCGCGAAGGGGCAAGCGTTTGGGGCGACGATTGTGGGTGGCTTTGGCGCGGCTTGGCTGGCTTTTGGCATGACGGAGGTCGGAGTACCGCTGAAGGTCGGTTTCGCGCTGGTACTGCCGGTTTTTGTCCTGATTGCTTTTCTGGGAGCCGCTGTGCGGAGGCGGGTGCCCAGGGTGAAGAAAGAGGAGAGCCCGGAGAAGCAGCAGATGATGCGCGCCTTTGCGGCAGTGAACGTGGTGCAGTGGGTGGCGATCTTCGGAGTAGTGAACCTGCTGCACAACCTGCACCTGGACGGCTGGATTACGGGGTCGATTGTGCTGATCGTCGGTGTGCACTTTCTGCCGCTCGCGCCTATCTTCCGCGCCTCGCAGCATGAGCGAACGGGCTGGGCGCTGATGCTGCTTGCGCTGGTCTCGATTGTGGTGCCGGGATCGATGCGCGATGTGGTGGAGTGCGTGGGAGCGGGGCTGATTCTGTGGGCGAGCGCTGCGGCTGCACTGCGGTCAGCGTTCCAGATGACGGCGAAACTTCGCTTAGATCTTCAGACCAGCACGTAGGAAACAGGCTCTTTTTGGCGCTTCGCTCAGGATGACAGGAGCTGGTATGGATGCGATGGCGGCAGGCACACGGACCGACATAACGGAGGCGGCATTGTTTGCGAAGGACGATCGTTGGACGCTGGCGGCATTTGGCGTACTGGGCTACATGATCTCGAATGTGCTGCACGAAGGGCTTGGGCATGGAGGCGCAGCGTGGCTGAGCGGCGCACACCGGATCGTTGTGAGTTCGACCTACATGGACGCGGGCTTTGATACGCGCTGGATTCTGGCGGCGGGGACGCTGATGAATCTGGCGTTGGGGCTGATTGGGCTGGCAGCGCTGGCTGGGCTGAGCCGCTCGCGCGTGCCGCTTGGGCTGTTTGTGTGGGTGCTGACGGCGTTCAACCTGCTGCTGGGCACGGGGTATTTTCTTTTTTCCGGCGTGGGCGGTATTGGCGACTGGGCGGAGTGGATGAAGGGATTGACGCCGGTGTGGGCATGGCGGGTGGGCTTTTCTGTACTCGGAGCGGTGACGTATTTCGCATCGGCGTGGGTGCTGGCGGGGGAGCTGGCGCGGATTATCGGCGACAACGAAGCGCGGCTTCGTCGCATGACGTGGACGATCTACTTTGCGGGCGGGATTACGGCGTGTGTGGCGGGCGTGCGCAACCCGCTGGGATGGAAGCTGGTGCTGATCTCGGCGGCGGCTTCGTCGCTGGGCAGGGCATCGGGGCTGCTGTGGATTCCGAGTATCGCGCGGTCGGCAGGCCGCCGGTTGAGTGAGAAAGAAACCGACGCTGTGGCGATTCGCCGCATGCCGCTCCTTTGGGCGGTGGTGGGTGTGCTGCTGGTGGAGTATGTGTGGTGGCTGGGGCCGGGGATCACGGTTTGGTTCGTGAGCTGAAGAGCAGGCTCGGGTCGAGATGACGAGATGGGATGGGGAAAGGAGAACGATGATGGCAGATGAGAGAGCGGGCGGGAGCTTCATGCATGAGGGTGAGTTGGCAGAGCGGCTGGCGCTGATTGAGTCGATGATGCGCGCGGGGCGCAAGTCCACAGAATATTGGGGCTGGAACTTCTTACTGTGGGGCGTCGCTTATGTGATTGCGGTGGCGTGGTCGAGCTTATGGCCGCAGGCTGGAGGGCCGGGCGTGGCGTGGATGGTGACGATGATCTTCGCGGTGCTGTTGACTGTGATGGTGGCGCGGCGGCGCGGCCGTCATCAGCCGCAGACCGATAAGAGCCGCAGCCTGATGGCGATCTGGACGGCGGTGGGCACCGGCATATTTGTGTTTGCCGTTCCGGTGGCCGCCACGCGCCATATGGAGGCGCACGCGTTCGTGGCAGCGATCGAGGTACTGCTGGGAGTGGCGCATGTTGCGAGCGGCATCACGCTGCGGTGGCCGACCCAGGTGGCGGTAGGAGGAGTGTGGTGGGCGGCGGCGATCGTGAGCTGCTTTGTAAGCGAAGGCACGACGGGCATTCTTTTTCTGACAGCGACCTTTATCTGCAATATCGGATTCGGAATCTACCTGATGATCCGGGAGAGCCGCGATAAGGCCGGGGCACGGTCAGCAGGGGTGCAGCATGCCTGAGCTGCCGGACCTCGATCCCGTGGTGCATGGCAAGATGCGGCTGGCGCTCTTGTCGCTGCTCTCCGGTGTGGACGATGCCGAGTTCACCTGGCTGAGGGAGAGGACCGGCTCAACGGACGGGAACCTGGGCGCACACCTGCTGAAGCTGGAAGAGGCGGGCTACGTGGCTGTGGAAAAAAAGTTTGTGGCCCGGAAACCGGTAACGCTGTATCGCATGACGGAGGCGGGGCGGGCGGCGCTGGAGCGATATATTGCGTCGTTGAGGGAACTACTTGGGGGCGCGCTCGCGGGCCGGATTTCCTGAGCAACCTTTCCCACCGGTTGCGACTCATATCTGCCAAGTACAGAGGCTACTCCCAGCAGTCAAGACCATCCTTGCAGTGTCTACTTCCACTACGAGGGCTTGGCCCTCGTCTATCAGTCACTTCTGAGATCCCATCCTAGCCTCTAGAGCGGGCCCGCCGGAAAGCGGGCCCTTTGCTCGTCTGCCCATAAAATCAAGGCAGATGTCACGCATAACCAATCGAGAGAAGAGTCCGGAGTCGATCGGCGCGATCGATGATCTGCTGGCGAGCGTGGGGCTGAAGCACGGGCGGCGGCTGATCCGGCGAGAGACGCCCAAGTATCGGCGGCAGGAACCTCAGGACATGGTGGAGATGCCGCCCACGGAGCTGAAGACGCGGCGGGTTGGCGACGCCGAGCTTCTCGTATCTCCGCGATGGTTGAAGGCGGGGGTACCGCATGGCTTCAGCACGCGGCGGGGCGGCGTTTCTACCGCGTACCGCCGGGACGAAGCGCAAGCGGGCGAGATGAACCTGGGGCTTACCGAATCCGATGAGCGCGTGAATGTGGAGGAAAATCGTCAGCGGTTGATGGCAGCGGTGGGGACTGAAGGCCGGGCGCTGGTCACGCTGAAGCAGATTCATTCGAACCTGACGCGGAGGGTTGGCCGTGAAGATGCCGATCGCGTGATGCGCGCAGATGGCCTGATGACGGATGACCCCGAGGTGATGCTTGGCATCCAGACCGCGGATTGTGTGCCGGTGCTGGTACGCGATCGGCGGACGAACGCGGGCGCAGCGTTTCATGCAGGGTGGCGGGGCACGTTGAAGCGGATCGTCGAGGGCGGTATCGGAAAAATGCGGCTGGAGTTCGGCAGCCGGCCGGAGGACCTGGAGGCGGCGATCGGGCCAGCGATTGGCGCGTGCTGCTATGCGGTGGGCGAGGAGGTCCGGTCGGAATTTCTCTCGCAGTTCAGTTATGCGGAAGAGCTTTTCTCGGAGGTGTATGACTCCGACCCGGTGAAGGAAAAGTATCCGCTGCTGTTTCTGACGATGCGCGCACCGGGGCACAGCAACATGGGGCCGAGCCTGCATCTTGATCTCATCGAAGCGAACCGGCGGCAGTTAGTGGATGCGGGCGTGCCTGCGGGGTCGATTGCGACCGCGTGGCGGTGCACGAACTGCGAGGCGGAGTTGTTCTACTCGTATCGGGCGGAGCGGGGTTTTTGCGGGCGGATGATGGCGGTCATCGGAACTGGCCGAACGGACAAGGGCGCCGCTGGCGCGAGCTGAGGAGTTCGCTCCCTTTGGTCGCTCACGCGGGGTCGAGCGGGCGAGCGGAGGTTTGAAGCTGCCAGACCCATCGAATCAAGTCTTGGCCGATTTTGGCTGAGCGGCGCTTCGCGCAGCGTGACAGCGGGATCAGGCGTTTGTGCCTGACGATCCGCCCTCAGCCTTGGGGTTCACCAGGTCGCGCAACTCTTTGCTGGGCTTGAAATAGGGGACGCGCTTGGCGGGGACTTCGACTTTGTCGCCAGTTTTGGGGTTGCGGCCGGTGCGTGGCTTGCGCTGCCGGATGCGGAAGCTGCCGAAGCCGCGAATTTCGATTTTGTCCCCGGCCTGCAGCGCCTGAATGACGGCATCGAAGACCGTATCCACGACCACTTCGCCATCGCGGCGGGTCAAATCTCCAATTTGGGTGACTTCTTCTACGAGATCAGCTTTGGTCATCGGCGGTGGCTCCAGGCGAGTTCGACAAAGGGCTGCAATCTCCATGATAGATGCGGGATAGCCGGTTATGTGACAGAAAAATAAAGCGGATGCAATTTGCCGATGTGGAGGGGGCGGCAAAAATCCATCGAACAAAATGTTGGAATAGTATGAGAGGGCGCCCCGGAGGCGAGCCGGTTGCAATCACCCCATTACAGCATCGTTATTCCCGCTTACAACGAAACCGCCCGCATTGAGCGGGCGATGTCGCTGGTGAGCCACTGTATCCGGGAGCGCGGGTGGGATGCCGAGGTGTTGGTGGTGGATGACGGTTCCATGGACGACACGGCCTCGCTGGTGGAGGCCTGGGCAAAGGATCATCCGGAGGTGCGGCTGATCCGCAACGGCGAGAATCGGGGAAAGGGTTACAGCGTGCGCCATGGCATGCTGCGTGCGGCGGGAGAAGTGGTGATGTTCACGGACGCGGATCTCTCCTCGCCGATCGAAGAGGCGGAGCGGCTTTTCGCGGCGATAGATGAAGGCGCGGATATCGCGATTGGATCACGCTGGTTGACGGGCAAGCGGATCGTCCACAAGCAGCCGCTGTACCGGCGGGTCTTCGGGCGCTGCTTCAACGCCCTGACGCGGAGCGTGATGCGGCTTCCGTTTGCGGACACCCAGTGCGGGTTCAAGGCCTTCCGCCGGGAATCGGCGCGACTGGTCTTTGGGCTCCAGCGTATCGAGCGCTGGGGTTTCGATCCGGAGATTCTGTTCATCGCCATCAAGCGCGGTCTCAAGGTGAAGGAAGTTCCGGTCACGTGGGGACACGATGAACGTAGCCGCATCAGTTACCTGCGGGACGGGATGCAGATGCTGATCGAGCTGGTGTATGTGCGCTGGAGCGCGTTCACCGGGCGCTACAATCGGCCGCCGGCTGAACGGATCCACACATCGGCGGTGGCGGCTTCACGCAAATAACAGATCGTCTGGAGAATGTACTGGGTCCGGGCCGGGAGGCCCGGGCTCAGGATGCAATGGGCTGACGCGTTCTGTAGGGGAGAACATTGCTGCTGACTGCGCGCTTCGGCCGTGGGCTGATGCGGACGCTTCGGTCCTCTACCTGCTCGAGGTAATAGGCCTCGCTGCAGGCGCCGCACAACCAGAAGTGTTCCATGCGCCGCACCGAGCGTTCACCGCTGCCGGGTGCCGGACGCGTTACGTCGAAGACATACACCCGCCCCTCGCGCAAGTAGTGGAGCGGCTTGCAGCATTGCGGGTTTGCGCAATGGTTCACCATGGGGGACCCTCGCCGAAACACGAGAGACGTCGCGTTTCGTGGTTCTACTGCTGGTTGCATATTCGCAGGGCGCGACTTGCAGGCGCCGAACCAATTTGGAGCGGTTTCCGATACATAACTAAGATGCTCCCAAACTGCCTTCCGTGTCTTCAGAAATCGTAGACAACGTTTAAGGAGATGAGTGACTGTAAGCGCAGTACAAGTTCAGTTACTACTTTTGCAGTGACGGGCTGATCTATGCGAGGATCAGCGGTTGCGCCTTTCCGACATGCCTCTCTTACGCAGCACATTCATTGCGCTCTCACGGAACCGCAGACTCCGCCGCTTTTCAGAAGCTTCGTCGATGGGCCGGCGGCTTTCGTCACGTTTTGTCGCCGGCATGCACATCGAGGATGCGCTTGCCGCGACCGCCGCACTGAACAGCAACGGCATTTCGGTGACGCTGGACAGTCTTGGGGAGAACATCCACACACCGGAGGAAGCTCACCGGTCGGCCGCGATTTATCACGAGCTGCTGGACGCGATCCGGCAGCGGAACCTGAATGCGAATGTAAGCGTGAAGCTGACGCAGATGGGAATGGATCTGGACCCGCTGCTGGCCGAGGGCATTGTGCGCGAGATGACGGAGCACGCACGCGAGTCGGGCAATTTTGTGCGGGTGGACATGGAGGGCAGCGAATACACGCAGGCGACGATTGATATGGTGCGGCGGATTCACGGGGAGCCAGGGAACCAGGGGCATATCGGGGTGGTGATCCAGGCATACCTGTATCGCAGCCAGGCCGACATCGGGACCTTGATAAAGGACGGCATCCGCGTGCGGCTTTGCAAGGGCGCCTATCAGGAACCGCCGGATAAAGCGTTTCCGGCGAAAGCGCAGGTGGATGAAAACTTCGTCAGGCTGGCGGAGATCCTGGTGGCGAGCGGGATCTATCACGGTATCGCGACGCACGACGAGCGGATGGTGGAGGCGACGCGGACGTTTGTGAAGAGGCAGGGAATCCCGGCGTCGGGGTTTGAGTTCCAGATGCTCTACGGAGTGCGGCGGGATCTGCAGCGGCTGCTCGTGCGGGAAGGATATCGCGTACGAGTGTATGTTCCGTTCGGAACGGAATGGTATCCGTACTTCATGCGGCGGCTGGCCGAGCGGCCGGCGAATGTGATCTTCCTGGCGAAGAGTCTGTTGAAGAGCTGAGTCAGCGAGCTTGGGATACGCGGGCGCTTGCTTCGCCGGTTCCCGGCATTCCGCTTCGCGTTGCGACCAGGAAGAGTGCGGGGATAATTAGCAGCCAGTTGGGAAGCCACAGTGCTTCGTTTGTCCAGGCCGCAGTCATCAACACGGCCATCGTGGTGGCGAGCAGGACTGCCGGGCGGAAGGACAGGCGGATTCCGCGCAGGCTCTGACGGATTCCCCAAATGGCGGGGAGCAGGAAAAGAAACGGAGCGAACCTCGATACCCCAAGCATATCGAGCAGGTGTCTCGCAAAGAAGAAGGCCAGAAACCCACCGAGCGAGGCGTTCACCCAGAGGGTTCGTGGCGACAGCGATCCGAGAGTGAAGCCGGTTGTCCAGGACCAGGCAATCAGCAGGAAGATGTGGCACAGGAGCAGGGTGAAACCTTCATGCCCGGTTGGAGCCCAATGGCTGACCTTGAATCCCATGAGCCGGTCGAAGGTACACGTAACAGACATGGATACGGCCATGAGAAGTACCGTGCAGGGTATGCCGAATCCGAACACCGAGAGCCATGGACGCCAGCTCTTCCAGAGCAGAAGTTGACGTCGAGCGATCAGGCCAAGGACACCGCACAGCGCCTGCCATGTGTTTTCACCAGCTTCGAGCGAATCGCCGAGGATGGCGTCACGTTCCTCGCGGTTGAGCGGACGAGCAGCAACTTCGACCAGAGACCAGGCGGGACTCATCGGGAAGTATCTCCTGTCTGGTTGACGGCCCAGGATGCGCCGCGTGAGACGCGCATCATCGCGTCGTAGAACTCTTTCGCCGCTCGCGCGCCTTTGCCGGTGACGCGCACCATGCGCTTGGCGCGGCCGCCGCGCTCGGGAGTAGATTCGCCCATCCAGGTGCTGATGAGTCCTTTGCCTTCGAGCCGCTCGATGGTGGTGTAGAGCGCGCCGATGGAGCATTTGCGGCGGGCGGTGGACTCGATCTCCTGGCGGATGGCGGCGCCGTAAGCATCGTCGCCGAGTCGGCTGGCAGCGGTGATGAGCAGGTATTCGAATTCACCCAGCATGATTAGGGATACATTGTGGTACTAATCGCAAAGGCGTGTCAAGCGCGAGCCGTGCGGGATATGGCGTCTGCGGAGCGAGTTGCCGGGTTCGCTCTCGATGTTCGCTCACACAGCGCGTTGTGGGTACTGGACCTCGGGAAATCACGTGCTGAGAAGTTCGGTGCCCTCGCCGGGTATGACGTCGAGGAGACGGATCGCGTCAAAGGTGTGTTTCCAGTGTGTGACGAGAAATGCGGAGGACTGGTTGTTGAGATACAGGTCCTGGCGGAGGAGGCACCAGAGCGGCAGCGGCGCGGGCGGCGAGGAGGGATCGTAGCCGAAGGCCTGGATGTCACTGGCGGCGCCGCTCTCGACGGGAAGGAGCTTTTCGAAGGGGGGACGGGGATCGAGACGGCTGTCGTGGTCGATGGTGAGAACGCGCTCGCGTAACGAGAGGGAGACCTTGGCATGGTGGCGGAAGCGGAAACGGTAGTACGCGATGGCGAGCGATCCGGAGAACTCCTGCATGCAGCCGGGGCCCTCTATGCCGCTGGCCGAGAGGCAGAAGCGGTTGCGGGTGAGGAAGTCCCGGAAGCGCAGGCTGTTGACCTCCGACCGGCCGAAGTATTCGACGCTCAACTGCACTTCGCATCCCGACGTGGCGAAACGATAGACGGTCTCCGGTTCCGTCT
>DASVAI010000172.1:0-2000 GCA_036376445.1 Acidobacteriaceae bacterium | reverse complement strand
GCCGCCGACGTGCTGGAATGGTTGAAGGATAATCCAACCGGGTCTTAAGCTGTCATTGCCGGGCTTGACCCGGCAATCCATCGACTTGAAAGAGATTTTCTTGATGGATGCGCGGGTCGAGCCCGCGCATGACGAGTGGTGGTGGCTCGGCTAACCCGCATTTCTCACACGTCCAATTGCTCTGCGACGTGGGATAGGAGGGTCTGGCGGAGGCGACGAGGAGCCGTTGCGCTGAAGGCGCGGCTGGCGATTTGACTTTGGGTGTCTCCGCTGGACCTTGTTGGTGATGCTGCCGATGGGGCGCGTCGCAGCTTCGCGTGTCAGCCGGGCGAGGCGCGAGCCTTGGTGGCTTCGGCCAGGCAGCGAGCCACGTGTCCCCATTCCTGGGCGGCTGGGCAGGCCGAGGCCATGGCGATCTTGATGCGGCGGACGCTGATGCGCACCAGTGCGCCGATCTTCAGGAGCTTGAGGCGGATGGTGCCGCAGGTGGCGTCCGCAAAGGTGGTTTCGGCAAGGCCGATGCGCCGCAGGGCACAGATCAGCACATAGGCCATCGAGGCGAACCACAGCCGCAGTTGGTTGGCGCGCATGGTCGCCGCGGAAGTGCGGTCGGCGTAGAGATCGAGCTGGCACTCCTTGATGCGGTTTTCCATCTCGCCGCGGGCGCAGTAAATGTCCTCGTAGAGCTGCCGCGCGCCCGCCTCGGCCCGCTTGAGCGAGGTCACGACGAAGCGCGGATTGGCTTCCTCTTTTGTCCACTCCGCCTTGGCGACGACGCGGCGCCTTCGGCTCCAGGTGTCGAGCGTGCTCCATTGGAAGTCCTTGAAGCGGCGCGCCGGGCGGCCGGTCTTCTCGGCTGCCGCCCGAGCCGTGGCAAGCTCCTCTTCGATCATGGCTACCAGGCGCGTGGTGCGGGCGAGCCCGAACAGATAATCCACGCGGTTCTGTTCGCACCACGTCATCAGCGCCTCGCGCGCAAAGCCCGAGTCCGCTCGCAGCACGATGCGCACGAACGGCCAGTGGGCGCGGATTTGCCGGACAATCCGCTCGACCTCCGCGATGCTGCCCGCGCTGGCGTCGATGTCGGAGGGGCGCAGCTTGGCCGCCAACAGATGCCGGCCGCAGAACACGTACAGCGGCAGATAGCAGTAGCAGTCGTAATAGCCGTGGAAGAAGCGCCCCTCCTGATGCCCGTGCAGCGGGTCGTCGGTGGCGTCGAGATCGAGGATGATCTGTGCCGGCGGCCGCTTGTGCGCCTCCAGGAACAGCCTCACCGGCAACGCCTCGATCGCCGCCGCGTCGTAGGCGATCTTGTGATAGCGCGAAGGCTCGTTTCGGCCCAGCTCCAGCCGGTTCAGCGTCGACTTGCCGGCAACCGGTGCGCAGTCCTCGCGCTTGGCCTCAAGCTTGCCCGCCAGCACCGCCATAAGCGGGTCGTGCCGCAGCTCGTCGTGATCGTTGAGATCTTCGTAGCCAAGTGCAATGCCAAAGACCCGCTGTCCGATCAACGTCCCGACCGCATGCTCGATCAAGTCAGGACGGCGATGATCGCAAAAGCAATCTGCAAAGCGCCCCACCAGATCGATCGCTCGATCGGTGGCGCCCAGAAGCAGGGCTCCAGCATCCGACGTCACCAGGCCAGCATCAAAGGCCGCTTCCACAGCCCGGCCTTCCACCACTCCAAAATCAAACCGTTCTGCGCTACACTCTGTCGGCATCGGGGCATTCCTTCAATCATCGCAAAGTCCTTCTCGCAAAAGAACTTTCGCTGATTCGCGCCCCGATGCGCCTCAACACTGTGAGAAATGCGGGCTAACCCAGCTCCGTCTTCACGCGCGCAAATACGCTGCGAAACATCTTCGGTGTCAGCACGCCGGTGTTCGTGTTGTAGCGCGAGCAGTGATAGCTATCGTAGATCCTCACGCCGTCGGTCTGATGCACGGCGCCGTGCGCGAAGGGGGCGGCGGCGGCGCGCAGCTTCAGCGTCTTCAGCAGACTGT
>DASVAI010000319.1:0-3582 GCA_036376445.1 Acidobacteriaceae bacterium | reverse complement strand
AAGGAAGAAGACACGGTGATCCGCTTCCCGGGGACCACTGCCTCGATTGGCGGCCACGACCTGGCGATAATCGCGGGGCCGTGTTCGATCGAGAGCCGTGAACAGGCCTTTGCCATAGCAGAGCAAGTCGCGCGCGCCGGCGCCCAATTCTTCCGCGGCGGAGCGTACAAACCGCGGACCTCGCCTTATGCCTTTCAGGGCATGGGAGAGGAAGCGCTGCGCATCATGGCCGAGATACGAGAACGATTCGGACTGCGCATTGTGACCGAGGCGCTGGATAACGAATCGCTCGAACTCGTGGAACAGTATGCCGACATGATCCAGATCGGCGCACGCAATATGCAGAACTATTCCTTGCTGAAGCGCGCGGGCCGGTCGAAACTGCCGGTGCTGGTCAAACGGGGGCTTTCCGCCACGCTCGAAGAACTGCTGATGGCTGCCGAATACGTAATGAGTGAAGGCAATTATCAAGTCGCGCTATGCGAGCGCGGCATACGCACCTTTGCGGACCACACCCGCAACACGCTGGACCTGAGCATTGTGCCGGCGGTGCGGGCGGTAAGCCATCTGCCGGTCATCGTGGACCCGAGCCACGGAACCGGCAAGCGCGATAAGGTGCTGCCGCTGGCGCGCGCGGCGGTTGCCGTCGGCTGCGACGGGCTGATCGTAGAAGTGCACCATGCTCCAGACCAGGCGCTCTCCGACGGCGCACAGTCGCTCTACCCGGAACAGTTCGCTCAGATGATCGAGGAGTGCTCGCGCATTGCCGAGGTTGTGCACCGGGGCATTCCGGCGGGAATCCAAGTGCCTGCGCAGACGGGGACTGCATCCACTGTTGCGGGCTAAAACGATGCCTCGGCCAGCGCGAGGCGGATGGCTGCTCGCCCTTTGCGCCACGGTACTGCTGGGCGGCTGCCGCAAGCAGGACTTCCCTTCCTACCCGAAGAACTATCGTGAATTTGCATACGTGACCAACAGCGGCAGCAATACCGTGACTGCGATTGACATGGTGAACCTGCGACAGGACCGCGTGATTGCGGTGGGACGGCGGCCGGCGGGAATCGCGGCAAATCCTGCGCGCAACGAAGTATATGCCGTCAACGCGGACAGCGGGACGGTGAGCGTGATCGACGCGGAGCGCAACCAGGTGGCAGCGACGATTCCAGTGGGCCGGACACCTTATTCCATTGATATTGCGAGCGACGGGCGGACGGCATATGTGGCCAACTCCGGCGCGAATGACATTTCGATCCTCGACCTGGAGCGCCGGCGCGTGACGGCAACAGTCGGCGTTGGGGAAGGGCCCGGAGTGGCGCGCATTTCACCCGATGGCAGTGCGCTGGTGGTGAGCAACCACAAGAGCGGCAGCGTGAGCGTGGTGGACCCGAAGCTGGCGCGGGTGCGTGCTTTTTTTTCCGGGTGTCCGGGTGCGACGGCGGTGACGATTCTGCCCGATTCGTCGAAGGCTTTTGTTGCCTGCTCCGGCGGGCACCAGGTGATGGTAGTGGGGCTGGCGCGGCCGGCGAGCCCGGGTGCTGGCGAAAAACCGGACCGATTGCTTGCATTGCTGGACGTGGGGGGAGTGCCGACCAGTGTTGTGCTGAAGCCCGATGGCGGCGAGGCGTTCACGACGAACTTCGGCGGCAACTCGATCTCCGAAATCGCGACCGGCAACAACGAGGTGGGCGGTACCTACCAAGTGGGGATGCAGCCGTCACAGGGCGTCGTGACGAGCGATAATTCCCTGCTGTGGGTTACGGACTTCGGCAGCGGTACGGTGAGCCTTTACGGCATTGACGACGGCAAGCTGCTGGAAAACGTGCCGGTAGGCGAAGGGCCGGACGCAGTGGCGCTCTCGATGGCGGGACATCTGCTGATGGTGGTGGATTCGCAATCGAGCGACCTGGCGCTGGTCCGCACGAAAACGCGGGCGCTGTTCACGCTTCTTCCGCTGGGTAAACAACCGAGCGCGATTGCGGTCAAAGCGTTCTTGGCACATTGATCGCGTTGCCTTCGCCGCACCAGACGATCGCGCCCAGACGGAAGAGCGGCGCGCGCACGAGCGAGAAGATTCGCCCGGCGCCGGCGAGCATGCCTTGAAGCTCGGAAAACGTATAGGCGCGCCGCACCGAGACCGGCCCGTCATGGCGTGAAATGCGGCTGGGATCGAAAAGGCTGTTGAGCTGCGCGAGCCTGTAATGCATGATGCTGCGCTCGAGATCGTTGATCACGACGGCGAGGCGAGCCACGCGAGTCGCCTCCGCCAGAAAGCGCGCGACTTCCGGTGGATCGAGATGATGCAGAAACAGGCAGCAGGAAACGATATCCACACTTGCATCGGGAGACGGCAGCGCAAGTGCATCGCCGTGCTGGATGCGGGGAGTCAGTTGCGGGGGCCACTCGCGCGGGTCCGGGAGATGACCAGCGCTGCGGTCCAGCAGGGTGACCTCGGCCGTGATGTTGAGTCGATGGAGCGTCCTGCGCAGAACCGCCGCGCGACCGCTTGCCACCTCAAGGATCTGCGGCTTTCGGGATTGTGGCATCCGCGCGATTGTGTGGCCGATCAGTCGCGCGTGGAGAGAGTCCCCGCCAAACCAGCGATTCACGCGATCGACCGAGCGCAGGGATTCCTCGATCTCCTGCGGCGTTCCCATGTCCTGATCGAGCAGTTCCTGCTCCACGACTCGCTTCATACAGATTTCCGATTTGAAGAGTGACAATTCGATGACGTAACGCTTCGCTTCCGTCAAGCGTCTCACTTGCATTGGCGAAAGCGCCATCAGCATGGACGGTAGAATGCGCGGAATGGATGTTGCGGTGCTTGGCGGAGGACCGTCCGGACTGGCGGCCGCGATCGCGCTGCGGCAGCACGGACTCCGTGTTGCGCTCTATGATGCGCAACGGCCGCCCATTGATAAAGCATGCGGCGAGGGCCTGATGCCGCAATCTGTGCGCATCCTCGAAAGGCTCGGCGTTCCGCTCGGAGACAGGAATGGCGGATACATTGCTGGAATCTCATTCCATGAAGGAGTTGAGGCGGCGGGTGGCAGATTCCAGGACGGCAGTGGAGTGGGCCTTCGTCGCACACGCTTGCACGGACTGCTGGCGGCACGAGCTGTGGAGGCAGGCGTTCGGCTGCATTGGGGTGCGGTGATGCAGGCAAACGCGGACGGCTTCGCATCGGCGGGCTCGCAAATTCACGCCGGCTTCTTTGTGATAGCGGACGGCCTCTGCTCCACGCTCGCGCATGCCACGGGATTCCGGCAGCACGGCTGCACGAGCACGCGCTATGCGTTCCGTCAGCCATTCCGTTGCGCTCCGTGGAGCGACATGGTGGAGGTGCACTGGGGGGAGCGCGAGCAGATTTATGTCACACCGATCGGCCCAGATGAGGTGAACATCGCGCTGCTGACCGCCCGGCGCGGCCGGAGACTGGGCGATGCGCTTGCCGATTTCCCTGCCGTGGCACGGCGGCTGGCCAATGCAGAGCGCACGGAGGCAGCCCGCGGCGCTGTGACCAAGACATGCGCGATGCGGCAGGTTGTGCGCGGCAACGTCGCGCTGATCGGCGATGCTTCTGGA
>DASVAI010000318.1:0-4888 GCA_036376445.1 Acidobacteriaceae bacterium | reverse complement strand
CGAGCCGAATTTCTATTGGGCCTCTATTTTGAGTGACGCCTCCGGGTCCGACGCTCGCGTTGCCATCTTTTCCAACTGCGATCGGCTCGAGTTGTTTTTCGATGGCAAGAATTACGCCGCGCTTCACCCCGATCGCGCGGGGTTTCCGCACATCTCTTATCCGCCCTTCTTCGTCGAGCTTCCCCGAAATAACGCGCAACGGCCAGACCTGCGCATCGACGGATATGTTGGAGAGAGACTTGCCTTGTCTCGGATGTTCTCCGGCGACCGTTCGGCGGGTCGCCTGCATCTTCGCGCTGAGGATGCTGAATTAATCGCCGATGGCGCCGATGCCACCTGGCTGGTAATCGGTGCCGTGGACAAATTCGGCGCGCCGCGGTCCCACGTGGGTGGTCAGATCACCTTGAAGATCGAGGGCCAGGGCCAGATCATCGGAGACAATCCGTTCGATCTGGCGCCCGGCGACGGTTGGGGCACGGTACTTGTTCGAAGCGTCGCGGGAGGGACGGGACGGATACGCATCGCCGCAAGTCATCCGCAGCTTGGTCACGCAGAGGTTGACATCGTCGCTCGCGACGCGAAATAGTCGCCGCCCTATCCGTCAGCCTTGTCCGCCGGTCGTTCCGGTATAGCTACCGGTGCTGTGCTGACCCGGGCTTTGGGCAGGGTGACCCTCACGATCACCTTTTTTCACGCTCTTTTTCAGCTCCTTCTTCTGTTCCTGATGCTCGCCGCCGGAAGCATATTGGTTTTCTTGCTTTTCGGGCGCGATGCTCTCAACGGAGGTCGCCGCGCCCGGGGTGGCGCTGGGGCTTCCGGGTTTCACTTTGGTCTTGTTGTCCATGGGACCCTCCTCGGAGGGTTTAGATGCCCGTGAAAGCCGCCCGCAACCGCCGCCAGGTCTGCTCCAGCAGCTCAGGCAGCACACGGGTTTCGCCGGTCACAGTCATGAAATTCGTATCTCCCACCCAGCGGGGAAGCACGTGCATGTGCAGGTGTCCGGCCACGCCGGCCCCGGCAGCCTTGCCTACGTTCAGCCCAACGTTAAAGCCGTCCGGCGCATAGGCACGCTCCTGTGCCGCCGCGCTGCGCTGGGTCAGCGCCATGATCTCCTGGGCGATCTCCGGTGCCAGCTCCCCCAGCGAGCCCTCATGGATGTAGGGCACCACCATCACGTGCCCGGAGGTATAGGGATAAGCATTCAGGCAGACGTAGCAGGCCTTACCCCGCAGCACGATGTTTGCGGCGCGATCCGCATCTTCGGCAGCCATGCCATGTTCTACGGCGTAATCCGCCGCCGCGATCAGGTTGCAAAAGACGCAATGGTGGTCTCCGGGCCACGCTGCCAATGCCGCCGGAACGCCCGCCCGGGCATCCCGCACATCTTCATTGGTGACGTATGCATACCGCCACGGGGTCCAGAGATGGTCCATGGGCCCGAGTATACGGGGCGCCGCGGAAAGGATATCTCCCGCCGGGGCGCGAAGCGTTCACCGCGTTTTCACAATTGCGCGTACCTCGCATCGTTTGTTTGACTGCCCCAGATGCGGTTGCTACACTTGTACATGAAGTCATGTCTGCTGGATTCGCAGATGGGGCTTCCACTGCGATCCCTGCCCATTCCGAAGCCAAGGCAACTCCATCACTGGAGCCCTGCAGAACATCCGCTGCATTGATAGCGGATGCCAGCGGGCCCAGCGAAATCGCCTCCCGGTAAAGCAGGCAGCAGCGAGTGCCCTGGGTTCGCCTCCGTCAGGAAGCCGAAGCGGAGCAAGGCGCGCCGGTCCCTCCGGTACTGCTTTGTACGCTGCTCGAGAAGAGCCTGACTTCCCCCGATGGCGCGCCTGGCCGGCGGCCGGTTGTCGCTCCCATGCGGGCGCGTGGCCGGGACGCTGAGGCGGTCGGAAGGCCCCGCCGACGAATCCGGAGCTGGTTGCTATGGCAGACGCCCTACATTCTGAACAAACCGAGAGCAAAACCCTGAACACCGAACTCGAAACCCCAGCGCTTGAAGCCGCGACGGAACATCATGAGCCGTCGACCGAACCCACCCACAACCACGAGAGCGCCGCGAATCACCACGGCGATGCTGGTCAGGCCTCCACGGCCGAGTCTCATGACGCATCGGTTGCAACGGCCGAAGCGGCAGATGAAGACATGAACATGGAGGATTTTGCCGCGGCACTGGAGTCCTTTGACCGCGAGCAGGCCGCAGAAGCTGCCATTGCGCAGGGCGATGAAAACAACATCGTGTCGGGCACCGTGGTCAAGCTGACAGACAAGTACGTGGTGGTGGATGTGGGCCTCAAGAGCGAGGGCCTCATTCCGCTGGAGCAGGTGACCGACCATACCGGTCAGTCCAAGCTGCAGCCTGGCGATCCGGTCGAAGTGATCGTGGAGCGCGAGGAGGTCGAGGGCGGGTACCTGCTGAGCTATGAGAAGGCGCAGCGTCATCGCGTATGGGATTCCATCGAGAAGGCTTATACCGAAAAGTCGCCGATTACCGGAACGGTGCTGGGCCGCGTCAAGGGCGGAGTCACCGTCGATATCGGAATCAAGGCATTCCTCCCCGGCTCACAGCTTGAGATCCGTCCCGTCCGGAACCTGGACGCCTATATCGGCCAGCCGATCGACGTCCGCGTCATCAAGCTCAACAAAAAGCGCGGCAACGTCGTCGTCTCCCGCAAGGAGATTCTCGAAGAGGAACAGAACTCACGACGCTCTTCTACGCTGGAGCATCTCGAAGAGGGCGCGATCCTGAACGGCACGGTGAAGAACCTGACCGACTATGGCGCGTTCGTTGACCTGGGCGGCATCGATGGTCTGCTGCACATCACCGACATGTCATGGGGACGGCTCACGCATCCGCGCGACCTCGTCAACGTGAACGATGAGATCCAGGTGAAGGTGCTGAAGTTCGACAAGGACAAGCAGCGTGTCTCTCTCGGCTTCAAGCAACTCACGCCCGATCCCTGGCTCGACGCCGTGGAGCGGTACCCGATCGGCGCACGCGTGCGCGGCCGCATCCTGTCGGTTACTGACTACGGTGCCTTCGTCGAGTTGGAGCAGGGAATCGAAGGCCTGGTCCACGTCTCCGAAATGACCTGGTCCAAGCGGATGAAGCATCCGTCGAAGATGGTAAAGCCAGGCGATGAGGTCGAGACGATCGTCCTCTCTGTGAACCCGAACGATCGCCGCATCTCGCTCGGCATGAAGCAGCTCCTCGAGAATCCCTGGGAGCACCTCTCCGAGCGCTATCCGGCCGGCGCTGTCGTCGAAGGGCGCGTCCGCAACCTGACGGACTTCGGCGCGTTCATCGAGATCGAGGACGGCATCGACGGACTGGTGCACGTCTCCAACCTGAGCTGGACCAAGCGCGTGAAGCATCCCTCCGAGGTGCTGAAGAAGGGCGAGAAGGTGCGTGCTGTGGTGCTCGGCGTGGAGGCGGAGAACCGCCGCCTGTCGCTTGGCATCAAGCAGCTCCAGCCGGATGTCTGGGAGACCTTCTTCGACCAGCATCGCGTCGGCGACGTGGTGCACGGCAAGGTGCTGCGCTCGGCGCAGTTCGGATCCTTCGTCGAGATCGCCGAGGGCATCGAAGGCCTCTGCCACGTCTCAGAGGCAACCGATTCGCTGGGCCAGCAGGTGAAGCTTGATGCCGGACACGAGTACGACTTCAAAATCATCAAGATGAACCCGGAAGAGAAAAAGGTCGGTCTCAGCCTGCGTGCCGTAGGCGAGGAGGGCAGCCGCGCAGATGTGGAAGCTTACAAGCAGCCCGCCGCGTCCGGCTCCACCACCACGCTGGGCGATCTGATGAACTGGAAGCGCGGCGAGTAATCACCGAAAGCTGCAATACGAAGGCCGCCTCGCCCGAGGCGGCCTTCGCTGTTTCTTTGAAACACAGCAGCGCTAAAGCTCCCTACGAGCTGATTTTCAGCGGGATATTGAAGACCTTCTTCGAATCGAACGAGCTGATCGACCGCTCCTTCGATTTCTTCCCCTGGTATTCCGCCCACACAGTGTAGTTAGCATCGGGATTGAGCTGACCGAAACGGTAGCTGCCATCTGCCGTGCTGATGTAGGTGCGTACCTCGAGCGTCTTCGCATTCTTGATGTAAACGATAGCGCCCTTCGCCATGCCGCCGTCTGCCAGCTCCACCTTGCCCTGCACCACCCGGTCCGTCGTCTGTGCGGTTGCGGTAGCCGGCAAAGCAAGAAACACACCAGGCCCGATAAGCAGCGCGCTCAGAACCAGGGACGCGCCCAAACATCGTCCGATGCGGCGGCCCGTGCCGTTATTTGGCATCCTCACTCCTCTTCCTCGTCTCTCACATCCTCGTCTTCATCGTCATAGCCCTCGTCTTCCACCTGCGAGAGCTGCAGGGGATCGGTGGCAACGACCTCAAATTCGGTTCCGCACTCCTCGCACGCGACGACATCGCCTTCTTCGACGTCATCGGTGTCGATATCGAGTGCGTTTTCACATTCCGGACATGCTGGCATTTCCTGCCCTCCAGGCTGAGGCGTATCCTAGCGCCTCTCTTCGCTATGCCGCTCTCTGAGGAAAGGCTACAGGAGCGGTTACTCATTTGTCTTGCGCCTGCAGCTATTCTGCCCCAGGGCGGTCGTACCGATGGATGATGGCGGAATCCGGCGCCAGGCTGCCAGCCTCCGCTGAATTTCTTTGTGGCTCCTCATACCTCATCAGGAAGGAAACCTGATGTCGTTGGCGAAGCCCCTGATGCGCATCCGCCTTAGGGCTAGTTTTAGAGGCAAGCACTCAGGGCGTCAAGGTGCCCGCGTATACCCCGGCGCCGGGTATGAGACCATGCGCGTGTGCATTCGAACACCCGAATTGAGCGCCTTCTTGGCGGCAGGAGCTGCC